>CAXVWN010000196.1:0-6592 GCA_964263725.1 Spirosoma sp. | reverse complement strand
CGGGGATGTAATAGAGTATTCAACGTATAATTGAATACTCTATTGATAGTTATGCAACAGAACTTCATATAATGAAATTATTTAATAGGTATTCGTTATTGGTTGCTGTTGCACTTTTTCTAGCGTCCTGTGATTGCGGTCAGATTGTCAAAGGTGTAGTCCTAATTAAACACAATAAGCAACCGATTGAAGGAGTAGAGATAGAGAAAATATATCGTACTAGCCAGTCAAGCTATTCTCGACTAAAAGGTCTTTCGGACTCATCAGGGCACTTTGACGTTCACTATGTAGATGGGGGTGTTTTTACTTGTCCAGACTTTAAACTATCGTTCGCCAAACAAGGCTTTATTAGTCAAAAGATAGTCTATAACGGTATTAATTTGCGTGATACAGTTTATCTTGAAAAAGTTAAATAAGTGTCTTCCTGTGGGCTTTGTACTCTTCTTAGACGCGTTGTATAACTATTTTTATGTTATTCGATTATTCCGAGAATTTACCACGTGACAAGTAAGCAATTAGCTACCTCTTTTAATAAGCCATTAGCAACTTTGACCCCATCGGAAGCTAGTGTGATATTGACAAGCGATTTGTTTTTGATTTGACGAATCTCATCTAAAGTTAAAACTACCTCAGCTGACAACATTGCTTGATCGGATGTCATTGGCATGACTTCTAATAATTGATCTGGTTTACTGATTTGAGAACCGTCTTCAAATTGGAGCAAAATACCTTTTGGAGGTGTTGTACCGGCTACTCCTTTTGCGTTCATGCCAATACTTAGCTGATAGGTAGTGTCCATATTAATTATAGATTTAGCAAGCATCAATGCAAATAGATGGTTATCTGCAAAATTGGTACTCTTCGGTAGACCCACAATACCCATATATGCAACACCATCCTTCGCGTCAATTTTCTGAACTGATTGGCACTCCTGTCCTTCGCAGAGTTGATTAAAGAAGCAAATGCCAATTGTTAACAGGAGAGTGTAGAATTTCATGTAGCTGTTATATAAGTGCCATTATGTTAATCAGCCCGTAATAATACAATAAAAAGCAATTAGTTTAATGTGTTTTTAGTGCTGAAAAGTATACTAGCTGGAAGTGAATAAAATGTCGATGGTCAATTTCAAGTTGGCCCCAACCAATGTTGTGAAGTGAAAATTAGATACCGGTTGTCTGTAATGCTCACGAACTTTTATTAAAATTCCCCGCGATACAACTGCTGTTTTCTACAGTTGCATCGCGGGGAATTTTTCCTGATTTTACATTAAGCGTGTCAGACTGAAATCGCAATAGGCATTCTCTATTGGCTAGGGTCCTACACTGCCGCCTACTTTGGTTACGAGGCTACTCATGGTAAACGTAGTAGACTGATTACCTGCGGTATAGGTGCCACTCGTATACAAACCATTGACGTTTGTGCCCGCTGCCACACTGCCTCCGGTATAAACTTTATACGATTGATTTACTTTCAAATTAGGGCTCGAAAAGAGCATCGTCGCGTAAGCTCTCGGGATCAAAAATGTTAGCGCTTCGGTTCCATCGCTCGACTGAATGTTGATCAATTGATTGGCGGCACCGGCTCCCAGCATGACCGAAGGCTGCGTACTAACCGTTGCAGTCGGCAGGCTGGTTGCTCCGGCAATACCCACCAGAATTCCACCCGTTACTTTAAACGTGTTTTTGTCGCAGTCAAACCCTTCTTCGGGAGCCGTAGTGCCAACCGAAATGATTTTGCCACCAGTTACGGTAATTTTACCGTTGGAGTCGATGCCATCGTTAGACGTGCTGTACGAATAAACAGTGCCACCGTTAATATAAATAAAGGTGCCCGCGTTTATGCCATCGTCTTTTGACTTAACCGTGATGGTGCCGTTATTAATAGTGATAATACTTTTACTTTCGATGCCTTCGCCGGCCGACGAGTTTACCGTGATGGTGCCTCCATTGATGGTCAGATACGGGTCAATGGTTTTGTCGGTATCATACGATGCCGATATGCCTTTGTCGGCGACATTGATTGTAAAGGTGCCGTTATTGATAACGACATAGCCTTCATCACATTGAATACCATCGCCCAATGTGGTAATATTCAGGACACCGCCATCAGCAATAAAGGCATCTTTTGTGTGAATGCCGTCCGATGCCGCACTCGTTACGGTTATAGTTCCGCTTATCACCCGAACGTAGTCATCGCTGGCAATGGCGTGTTTGTAATTGCCTTTGACACTAAGGCTTCCATTGCCGACAAAAATCAATTGCCCTTCGCTAAACAGTGTTCCCTTCATATCCTCCGTGCCGCTGGCTGTATACGTGGCGCCGTCTGTCAGCGTGTTGGTGGTGTTGTCGGTCAACAGGACAAAGGCCCGTTTGCCCGATTGAATGTTGATGGCCGGACCATCGGCATTCGTGATATTCACGCCGTTCAACGTGAGTTTGAATTTCTTGTCACTGTAAATTTTTACCGATCCATTCGTCGTTGTTCCCGACAGCACATACTCTACTTCCGAAGCGGTAGCATTGATGATGACATCGCCGTTAGTTTCCGTTATGGTAACACCTTTGGCAGACATCGGATTGGCAATCGCTACGGAACTGCTGAAACCAATTGTTACGGTCGATGAAAATGTGGAGTTTGCCAGTAAATCATCAGTATTAGCGGCCGTAGCTGTATTTCCCTCGGGCGCGGTCGACGTGGTGGTTGCCGTAGAAATAGTAGTAGAACTACCACTTGTGGTGGTGTTGGATGTTGTTGGCGTTGTACCGCCTGGTGTTATGCTATCATCGGTTTTAGAACAGGCGACAAATAAGGTCATTGCCAGGAGACAAACTGCACTCAGGTTCATGGCGCTTCTTGTTGCCACAACACCCGGTAAGCTACCCAGGCTTTTTGTTAGAGATTCAATGAATTTCATTATCGAGATCATGTGTTAATAGACTACTTATTGAGTAATACGCTGACAAAAGCCCGTGCGTTGCCTGGGTAGAAACTTTTGAGGTGAATAGCCCAATTGTGTCGACTAATCTGATTGTCACGACTTTGAGGATTATTACTCAAGATAAAAAAACAATTTGTGCTTATTATCAGGAGATTAGTTAAAAAGGATATAGGTTAATTTTCTATTAGATCTGCCACGTTTTTAGCTATACCTACGTATTCGTTCCGGAGCCTAAACTGATTCCTGATTTTATCCTTGACCAATAAGCCAATGAAGAAATTGATTATAGCTGGTTGTGTTGCAGCCACGTTGCTAGGTGGGTACGCCTGCACGAAAAGTTCAGACCTTTCTCCCGACGACACAAGTGCATCGGCTCGTACCAGCTCCGTTCAGTCGGGTTCGGCTACAGGTCCACATTCCGGCACGGCTACAGGCCCGCATAGCGGAACAGGCGGTCCCGGCACTCATCCCGACCCACCACACAGCGGTACGGCTACGGGTCCACATAGCGGCACCAATACTCCTCCCCACAGCGGAACAGGCGGTCCTGGCAACCCTCCATCGAGTCCACCCAACAGTGGCACAGCTACCCCTCCGCATAGTGGCACAGGCGGTCCCGGTAACCATCCCGGTCCTGGTCCGAAGCACGGTTAATTAGCGTAGAAAATTTCTAAAAACTCCTAAATCCCCTGAAGGGGACTTTTTTCAAGCACGAGCCAAGTCCCCTTCAGAGGATTTAGGAGTTTTAGACAGTCTCCAACAGAAAAAGCCAGATCCTGTGCAGGAACCTGGCTTTTTTGTTTTTGTTACGACAAGAATTTACGCTCCAAACAGACTATGCCAAACGCCTTTTGCTTTTTCTTTCGCTGCTTCTATCTGAAGAGCGGCTTCGGCTTTTAGCTCGTCTAATTTAACTTCGGCGGCTGCGAGGTGTACGGCGGCTTCGGCTTTCATTTCATCAAATTTATCTTCGGCCACATCCGACAGTTCGTCAGCTTTGACCGAGGCCGAGGCAAATACTGTTTCGGCCTGGGCTTGCAAATTGGCCAGGTTCGCTGCGGTAGATATTTTGGCGGCTTCAAAATGTTCCGTCGCTTTCGCTTTCAGACCGTCAATATCAATGTCTTTTCCGAATTCCTGCGCCTGAGCAACCAGCTTGTCTTTCAATTCGTCGAGTTGGATAGCCGCTGAATCCAGATGCTGACCGGCTTCGGTTTTGAATGATTCCAATTTTTCGGCGGCTGTTGCTTTCGCTGCCTGCACATCGTCGGCAACCTTGGGTTTTGCGTTATCTTCCATGTAATTACTTGTTGGATTTTGCTAATGAGCGAAAATTGAACAGAAAGGAGAGGAAAAACAAAAAGAAAGGGAAGAAGGGCAAAAGAAGCGGGGAGAAAGGTGAAAAAAACAGTCTTCCACGGTCTGTCTGCTTATTTTATCCCAACCGTCGAATAATCAAGCTATTCACCAGCTCAAACAGGTTGGCCGGTGTGAGCGTTCGCCAGTTGGCAATGTCGAGCGTACCGCCAAAGTTGATGTAGTAATCGAGGTGGTATTTTTTCCATTCGCGCTCAATAAATTCTGGCGAGTGAATGGCCGCAATCCAGCCGTCTTCTATATCCTCAAACCATTCCTCGTAATAGCTATCATCGGACCCGTGGAAATTGAGAATGTTTTCGCTGATGAGGATAAAATACTTGATTCCCTCGTGCACAAGCGGGTCAATAACCTGACGCTTAAGGTACATGATGTCATTGTGCAGCGTGTCGTTCCACTCCCCGAACAGTTCAATCACCACAAACTGCCGGTCGTAATTGGCAAATAGAATCTTGCAATAGAGCGTTTCGGAGCCGATTTCGTCCCACAAGGGATGAATGTAGTAGCCGTAAATATCATTTTCATATTGCTGCATATTATACTCCCGATCGTGGAACGGCGACCGCGCGTCTTCCGATGCGGTGTAATATTTATCCCAGCCGTAGAAAGGTTCGATGTCCTGCATGTTTTTGAAAGGCGAAAGAATGAATGAGCGAAAGAACGAAAGAATAACAAGACGTGCATCAGCCATTTGCGCCGATGCCCCGGTTTCTTCTGGACACTCTTTTGCTCTTTCCGAAATAGCATAACGTCAATTTTTGGGCGTTTGTTGAGCTGGATAATGGGTATGTTTACAACATGAAACCCGTCAGCAAAAACATTCTCATTACTGGTGTATCAACCGGTATCGGTTATGGTGCCGCTAAACACTTCATCCTGCGTGACTATACTGTTTTCGGCAGTGTGCGAACGCAAGCTGATGCCGACCGATTACAAGCTGAGTTTGGAGAGAAGTTTATTCCGCTTTTGTTTGATGTGACGGATGCCGAAGCGGTAAAGGCTGCCGCCCAATTTCTGACCGAACAACTGGCGGGTAGCGGTCTGGGTGGCCTGATCAACAATGCGGGTATTGCTATTGGTGGGCCATTGCAATACCAACCCGTAAATACCATTCGACAGCATTTCGAGGTGAACGTATTGGGGGTGCTGCAAGTTACCCAGGCATTTTTGCCGCTTCTGGGCGCTCGGGATAATCATCCGGTTCAGCCGGGCCGGATTCAGAATATCAGTTCGGCTAATGGTCAGATTTCCATTCCGTTTATGGGCGCTTATGTCGGGTCCAAACATGCGTTGGAAGGACTGTCGCATAGCCTGCGTCGGGAGTTGGTTTTGTTTGGCATCAAGGTGGTGATTGTTGGTCCGGGGGCGGTTAAAACGCCGATTTGGGGAAAAGGAACAGATATTAGTCCCTACGCTAATACGCCTTATTATCCGGCCATGCAATGGTTTCTAAAGCAAGTCGAAGCCGCCGAGAATAGAGGATTTTCGGTTGATTATCTTGGTGAACGCATCGTGGAAATCCATGAAGCGTCCCGCCCTCGTATCCGGTATGCACTGGTGCCCGGAAAACTAACGGGCTGGATTCTTCCTCGCCTGTTACCCGCGCGGGTGCTGGATTGGGTTGTGGGACAGATTAGTGGGCTGAAATCACCGAAAAATTGATTGCTGTAACCAATGCTTAAACCTGCTTTTCAAAAAGACGCCATGCTGCTGGCCGACATCGAAACGGCTCGGAATCAGCCTGATGCATTGCACATCTGGTGGTTTGGCCAAAGTGGATTTTTGCTGCAATACAACGGCAGGCACCTGTTGTTCGATCCTTATTTATCAGACTCGTTGAGTCGTAAATATGCTGATACCGACAAGCCACACGTTCGCATTTCGGAACTGGTTATTAACCCCGCTCAATTGGCTATGATCGATGTGGTAACGTCGAGCCATAACCACACCGATCATCTGGACGCTGATACCCTGTTACCACTTTTTGCGGCTAATCCAGCGATACAATTTGTCATTCCTGAAGCTAACCGAGCTTTCATTGCTGACCGACTTCATGCCCCATTAAGCCTGAATGAGCCGATACGGACTAAACCCATTGGCCTGACTGATGGACAAACGGAAACGGTTGGGCCGTTCGTGTTTCATGGCGTTCCGGCTGCGCATAACGAAATAGAACGCGATGCCGAAGGTCGATGCAAATACATGGGGTTCGTCGTCGAAATTGGTTCGGGCCAATTCAGGCCGGGCCACGAGCGGCCTTACCGAGTTTATCACTCC
>CAXVWN010000195.1:0-15898 GCA_964263725.1 Spirosoma sp. | reverse complement strand
CCGGGCTGGCGTTCCAGCATAATAAACTCCATGTACACCACAACCCTTAACAACCAGCCATTAACCATTGACTTTGCCAGTGGGCAGCCCACCCTCGATGGTGAACCGTTTGACTGGGATTTGGTGAAACTCTCCGATCGAAGTTTTCACATTCTTCACCAGAATCGCTCTTACTCCGCCGAAGTACTGGAGATGAATGCGGCTGAAAAAACGGTGAGCCTGAAAATCAACGGCCATATTCATCTGGTTCAGCTAAAAGATCGCTTCGATCTGTTGCTCGAGAAAATGGGTATGAGCAATTCCGCCAGTACTAAGGTTAATGAGTTAAAAGCCCCCATGCCGGGACTGATTGTCGGTATTAGTGTTCAGCCGGGCGATGTGATCAGTAAAGGCGACAGCTTGCTGATTCTCGAAGCCATGAAGATGGAAAATAACCTCAAAGCACCCGGTGATGGCATTGTAAAAACGATACGTATCGGTAAAGGCGACCGTGTCGAAAAGGGACAGGTTCTGGTAGAATTTATGTGAGCCGAACACGGCGCTAGCCATCTGTCGATTCCGCCTAAGAAAGTCTTTGCGACTATGAAACGGGACCTAAACCGATTACAGGAACTCTGGAAAATCGGCCTGATTGCAATTTTTCCTCTACTCCCTTTCCGCCTTTTTCTTATCTTTACCCGCAAAATTTCCCTTCATGACATCGCAAACAAAGTATAAACGCATCCTGCTCAAACTGAGCGGGGAGGCTCTTGCTGGGCCTAACGGCTATAATATTGACCCGAATGTACTGGAACAATACAGTCAGGAAGTTAAACAAATAGTGGATCTGGGTGTCGAGGTGGCTATTGTCATCGGTGGGGGAAATATCTTCCGGGGTGTTTCGGGCGAACGCTCCGGCATTGATCGTGTACAGGGAGACTATATGGGTATGCTGGCTACGGTGATCAACGCGATGGCTCTCCAGAGTTCGTTTGAGAAACATGGTATGTATACGCGCGTTATGTCGGCTATCAAAATGGAGCAGGTATGCGAACCCTATGTGCGTCGGCGGGCCGTGCGTCACCTCGAAAAAGGGCGCGTTATTATCTTTGCGGCCGGAACAGGTAGTCCCTATTTTACCACCGATACAACGGCCAGTCTACGGGCTATTGAAGTTGAAGCCGACGTGGTGCTGAAAGGTACTAAAGTTGATGGCGTGTACACAGCCGACCCTATGAAAGACAAAACGGCCACACGCTATACGACCATCACCTTCGATGACGTTTATGAAAAGAAACTAAGCGTTATGGACTTAACCGCCTTTACGCTCTGTCAGGAAAACAATCTGCCGATCATCGTTTTCAATATGAACAAGCGTGGTAGTTTGCTTCGGCTGATTCAGGGCGACGACGACCAGGGTACACTTATTACGATGAAATTACCATAACTAAATAGATTGAGTGATTGAATGATTGAGTGGCATATCCAGTCAACCACTCAATCATTCAATCACTCAATCACTAAGTAAGAGATGGAAGAAATCGAGTTATTTCTCGACGATGCAAAAGATACGATGGAAAAGGCGCTCAAGCACTTATCCATTGAATTGACCAAAATCCGGGCCGGAAAAGCCAACGTGGGCATGCTCGACGGGATTCAGATTGAATATTACGGAATGCTTTCGCCTTTGCACACGGTAGCCTCCGTCAACACGCCCGATGCCCGTACACTTGTTATTAAGCCATTCGAGAAAAAGCTCATTGGCGAAGTGGAAAAGGCCATTCGTAACTCGAACCTGGGCTTAAATCCCAATAATGATGGCGAGCAGATTCGATTGAGCATTCCTCCCATGACTGAAGAACGTCGTCGCGATCTCGTAAAAAAGGTAAAGCAGGAGGCTGAAACGGCTAAAATCAATGTCCGTAACATCCGCAAAGATACCAACGACGACATTCGTAAACTGACCAAAGATGGCGTTTCGGAAGACGCTGTGAAAGTAGGTGAAGAGCGCGTACAAAAACTCACCGACGCGTTCATCGCCCGGATTGATGAGATCTTTATCGCTAAAGAAAAGGATATTTTAATCGTGTAGCGATTAACCGGGTACGAACTGAGTAAGTAGGTCGGGTTGAAATGCAATTGGCTATTGTTTTTGAGCAGGAAGCCGAACAGTGGATGAAAAAATAATAGAATATACAATAAGCCTGGCACAGTAGCCGGGCTTACTTGTTTTGAACCGTACTGAAAAAGGTTAAGATGACTTCAGTCGGCCTATAAATTGTATTTTGGCCGTAAAGCTCCTAATCATGATTGCCATCTTCGAATGATGAATCCACTCGTAAAATGGTGGATATGCCTAAGGTTGTTTTCTCAAAAACATTGTCGACTATTAATTGGGAAAATACCCGTTTGGCTAACGATATCGAAAGGGAAATTGCCAACTTGAAAAATCAGGAGGGACAGGATATTATAGCGTACGGTGGCGGTATGTTTGTGTCAACCTTGATTCAGAAGAACTTCATTATGAATACCAACTTTCTGTCAATCCCGTTGTGTTGGGTAGTGGATTGTCAATATTCAACGCGGTAACGGAAAAACTAAAGCTGAAACTCATGAAAGCCATGCCGTTTAACTGCGTGATTATTGCCCTTTGCTATAAGCCTGACCGAGGCTTATACAACAGTATAATGAAAGCAGTTGTATTCAAAGCTTAGTCAACCTGTAGGTTCTGGTGTCCCGGCCTGACTAAGCTAATAAATTGAGCTACGACTATAGGCGTATCGCAGCTTTCAGATAATCAATAGCGGTTCGACTAATGACCTGCTCGTCCACATCCACCACCCGCTCGCCCCGGTGTTCGTAGGGCCAGACTTCGCCCGTGAGTACATCGAATATGCCATAGGGCAGTAGCTCATACTCTTCGTAGCCCCAAAATAGAAAATCGACCGCATCGGTAGAGCTGTCAAACCCCACGGCGTATCCAATTTCCTGCTGAGCGAAAACAACGATGTAGCGCATGCTACCATATACGCAAAAATGAACCGTTGGGTTGCGTCATATTTGTGACTTGATACCAAATTACTGGTCATAAATGAAAGAACATACCCGATAGCATTACGGGTTTATTATGATCATTATCTATTTCACCTATCTTATTTTACTAGGATTTGTTGCCATCAACGTCCTTTTCTGGGTTATATTTTCCATAGCTGGCCGGTTGGGCCGGGCCGATGATAACGATACGGTTCCTATGCCACCGGTTTTCAGGAAAATAGGCGTTTTGATCCCGGCTTATAAGGAAGATGCGGTCATTGTCGACTCGGTTACCGAAAATCTAAAACAAAACTACCCGGCCGATCGGTTTGAACTGATTGTCATTGCCGATTCGTTTCAAGCGCAAACACTCGCTAAACTGGCAACGTTGCCCATCCGCGTACTCTCCGTTTCGTTTGAGGTATCTACCGTAGCAAAAGCTATCAATTCTGCCCTGTCGCGGTTATCACTCGATCAGTATGATATTCTGCTTGTATCGGATGCCGATAACCACATGGCACCAGATTTTCTGGGCCGAATAAATAACGCCTTTGCTCAAGGCTGGCGGGCCGTTCAGGGCCATCGGGTCGCTAAAAACATAAATACGAGTGTAGCAATTCTGGATGCTATTAGTGAAGAAATCAACAACCACATTTTCCGGAAGGCCAGCCGGGTGGTCGGCCTATCATCGGCAACGATCGGATCGGGTATGGCTTTTGAGCCTATGCTGATGAAAACGGCTATGGCTACGCAGCATACGATGGGTGGGTATGATCGAGAACTGGAAACCAATATAGTCCTGAGCGGACACAAAATAGCTTATTTAGAAGATGCCTTTATTTATGACGAAAAAGTAGCGAATCGGGGGGTATTCGAAAACCAGCGTACTCGTTGGATAGCCGCTCAATGGCAGTTCCTGAAGTTTTATTTTTGGCGCGGCATTACCGAATTTTTACATGGCCGTTGGGCCGGTGGTTTCAAGATAATACAGTCTATTCTTTTACCTAAAATTTTGCTTCTGGGAGTACTGTTTATCTGTATAATTATTGGCTTACTATCTGGCGATCCGTTTCTATTGCAGACCCCGTTGGTTTTGTTACTCATTTTATGCGCCAGCCTACTTATTTCCATACCAACATATTTATGGAAACTGATTACCTTACGTGAAATATTGCTTATTCCAGTACTAATGATGAGTTTTGTTCGGGCGGTGTTGAATATGCGTAAAGCCTTTAAACGATTTATGCATACACCACACACAAGTACCTCCAATACGCGTATACCCTAAGTGTTTTCATTATGTGACAATCTGACTATATAACAGTCAAAAGATAGTAAATCCTTAGTTGAATAAATAAGTAAAATAGTTAATCAAACAGGTTTAATTGACCCCACCATTTAATAAAACATTTGCCCACCTCACCGTCGAATAAATAAGCTATCGGTAGCAGCTATTGATTGACATGAGTTGTATATAAAATTGGCATTGTAAATCATGTTCAGGATAAAATTTCGTTTTTGGGGCGTACAAATTGGCGTAACGTTTCCGGCCAGCCTTCTCTGTTTACTAGTATTATTTTCATGTTCGGTTTGCTTTGGGCAAAATAAAGGGGCGCGAGGACTGGTTTCTTTTGGATCGTCATCCGGGCTAGCCGATGATACCTTGTACCTAGATATTAATCAGGATATTGCCGTTCAATTGCTCCCGTTCGATGACTTGATGAAAGTAGCCACGGTGCATTCACCACTCCTTAAATATCAGAATGAGGTTTCCAATTCATTGAACTCGTCCTATCAGGTAGCAAAGGTTCAGATTTTGCAAAATATAGCGGGTTTTGCAAACTATTCGACGGGTAATCAGTCTATTATATCATCAGGAACAACAACAATAACCGGTCGAGATGCCCTTGGGCAAATTGCCAATGGCTATCGTGTTGGTGTTGATGTTCGGTTACCGCTCTATGAGTTATTTGGTCGCAAGCATCAAGTGCGTCAGGCTTATTCAAACTATCGGGCGTCGGTTATTCAGAAAGAAGTTATTGAACTGGAATTGAAACGTGACCTGATTGGCATTTATCAGGATATGATTACGACTCAGCAAGTGCTGAAAGTTCGGTTGATTGATGAGCAGGCCTCATTAACCGCTCTTCGGGTTTCTGAAGTTGAAATTCAGAAAGGACGAATAACGGCCGATGCCATGGCTATTGCCACGAGTCGGTACGTACAGGCCAAGACATCATCAGAGCAGTCGAAAGGCGATTTTTTGAAGAATGTCCATTATTTTGAAGCGTTGGTGGGTATGCCTATTCAGCGGTTGAAACGTAACTAAACGAATCGTATGTCAATCGATGTCTTTTTGCGCTTACTGAAACAGCATATACTCTGGTTCATTCTCATTCCCTGCGTAACGGCTGGTATGGCGTTTTATATGACCCGGAATGAGCCCAAAGTTTATAAATCGCAGGCCAGTCTGTATACGGGTTTGGTTTCCCGTTATTCCCTCCTTTCAGATAAGCAGAATTCATTTACAGATCGCTCAGCCAGTGCGTTTGATAATATTCTGACAACGCTCAATTCGCGGGAAACCTTGCTCCAAATTGGGATAAGCTTGTTGAGCGACCACCTTCGACTTCGGCAGCCAGACACGCTGATATTAGCGAATGCTGGTTTTCAGAAACTACACAAGGCTATTTCGCCCGGTTGGGAAGGCTTGTTTTTCATTGCGGGTGATTCGATTCAATTGCATCGGACTATAGACAGTCTGGCCAAGTCGAAGTCCGATAATCCAGTCAAATCTCTGCTATTGAAATCGGATTCTTATTATTCAATTCAACATCTAGCCGAGAACCTAAAAGCGACCGCCCGGAAGAATACCAACGATGTGTTATTGATGGAGTATGAATCCGATGACCCGGCGGTGTCTCAGCGAACGCTTACTTATGCCATTGATATTCTGAACAAACGCTATGCAACACTTAAGACGTCAGAAACCAATTCAGTAATTGGTTATTACGAAGCAAAACTGCAGAAGGCTAAAGAGAAACTAGCACAGGCCGAAGCCAGTCTGCGGGCGTTTAGTGCAAAACATCAATTACTGGACTACGATGAAGAAGCCCGCAATGTTGCCACATCCCGCGAGGCTTTGAATAACGAATACAATCAGGAACTGATGCGGAAGAATGCTGCTAAAGCTTCTTTAGATGCACTTAACCGGCGGATGGGTCAGCAAGGCAGCGTTCGTTCGGCCAACAATGACCTGAGCGACAAGCAGAAAAAGCTGACGGATGTTGAAAATAAATTGGCGAATGCCCGAGCTTATGGACAGCCTAAAAATGTAATTAGTCAGTTGCAGGGGAGTGTGGCTCAGGCTCAGGAAGAACTGAAAATCAGTGCGCAAAAGTACGATGCCGCAGCTAACTCAAACGATGCAATTCCTACTCAAACAATGGCCAATGATCGGCTGACGAAATCACTGGAATATGAAGAGTCTGCCGCCCGACTGGAATTGTATCAAAAGCGGATGGACGATTATCAGGCTAAAACCAGTGAATATGGGCCATTAGGTTCGCAACTTCGCGAGCTGAACCGGAATTTAGCCGTTGCCGAAAAGGAGTACTTAGACCTGTTGCAAAATGTAGATCAGTCACGTACTCGCCGTCAGGACGTGGCCATTGGTGGTACGCTTGAAGTGATGGATGCGCCAGATTTTCCGCTTGTGCCACAAGCCTCTAAACGCACACAGTTAGTAGCCGTTGGTTTAGGTGTTGGTCTTTTCATTGCCCTTTTGCTCACCGCTCTGCGTTTTATGCTGGACAAGCGGATTCAATCGCCTGAACAAGCTGAAACGTTGGTTGGGATGCCTGTTAGTGCTTTATTTCCAACGGTGAAAAATCCACTCGTTTATTCAAAAACAACTCAGGCGTCGCGGAGTATGTTTGAGCAGCTTTTCAATGCCATTAATATTGAAGTTTCTCAGAACAGCACCAAGGCATATCCCCCAATTATTACAGTGTTCAGCATTCGCTCAAAGCAGGGGAAAAGCTGGATTGCCAATGGATTGACTCAGTTATATGATAATGCTGATCAGAAAGTAGCCTACTGCTATCCGCGTGTGACGGGTAAAGAGCAACGGGAACACCAGAATGGTATTACGTACTTCCCTTATACCATTCGCCCCGATTTTATGAACGTGACAGGTGTCGATTACCTGCTCGATTATAATCAGGGATTCGACATCTCGCAGTATGACCGCATTATTCTTGAAGTTCCTGCTCTGATTAATAATCAGATTCCGGCTTATCTGCTTAAAAGCAGTGCATTGTCGCTTCTGGTCATAGATGCCAATAGCCCCTGGGCGCGGGCCGAAAAACAACTACTTAGTATGTATGTGCGCGTAACCAATCAACCGATATTGACGGTATTGAACCGGGTTGAAGGGAATTACGTCGATGTTCCTCGCCGGGCCGATGCTATGCCGTCGCCTATAAAGCAGGAACGTGCCGTGCAAACACAGCGTACTATTCTGTAAATGGAATAGTAACGGTTAATAAGGAGCAAAGCAGGCTTATTCGCTGATTGGCGAATAAGCCTGCTTGTGGGATACTCTCATCCTCAATCAATTAGCTGTATGCATGTCGTTAATGACACAACCGTAAGTCGGGACATCCTCATCTCGCAGGTCATTGATCAGGTTATCCATGAAAATCCGGACCATATTGCCGTGGTCGACGGAGGTTATGGCGTGACGTATAAACAACTGGGCGATTGGGTAAATGAACTTAGCAAGGCAATTCTGAACGCCGACTCTGACGCTAATCTGATTGGCGTGAGTAGTTCGCGCAATCTGGAAATGATTATAGGCGTACTGGCCATATTAAAAGCTGGGAAAGCCTATCTACCCCTCGATCCAGCCTATCCAGCCCAACGTCTACAACAAATCATTTCTGATTCGGGCCTTCAAACGGCTGTCGTTACGGCTCAGGATCATGACTTATTCGAGCAGTTGAGCCTCAAGATTGTGGCCTCTGACAGCCAGCATACATATTCTGTCCAACCTATTGTAAACCAGACCAGCACCGCCTATGTGCTCTATACCTCTGGATCGACTGGCAAACCAAAAGGTGTTTGCATGGGACAGGGTCCACTTCTGAACCTGTTGCAATGGCAGGCGAAAAATTCCATTGCTGGAGTTGGCACCCGAACATTGCAGTTGGCCCCGTTGAGCTTTGACGTTTCATTTCAGGAAATTTTTGCTACCCTTACCACTGGCGGAACGCTGGTTTTAGTTAACGATGCACTACGGCTTGACTTAAACGAACTCCTTCAATTTATTGATAGCCAGAAGATTAATCGGCTATTTTTGCCTTTTGTGGCTCTGCAGTATCTGGCCGAAGCAGCCGTGAGCCTACAGCAGTTTCCGGAAAGCCTGCGCGAAATTATGACGGCTGGCGAGCAGTTGAAGATTACTCCTCAAATTGCCCGATTTTTTTCGGAACTGCCTACCTGTATTTTGTACAATCAATATGGTCCTACAGAATGCCACGTTGTTACCCAGCTCAAAATAGACGGTAACCCGGTAAACTGGCCTCCCTTACCAACTATTGGTAAGCCCATTGACCATGTAAAGCTGTTTATTGTTGACGATAATCTGACTATTTTACCCAATGGTGAAGTGGGCGAGCTTTGTTTTAGTGGTGCCTGTTTAGCAGAAGGTTATCTGAACCAGCCTACCCTGACGAATGAGAAATTCATTGAGTTACCGATTCGGCAAACAGAAAAAACCGAACGTATCTACCGTACCGGCGATTTAGGCCGTTTACTGCCCGATGGGAACATCGAGTTTTTAGGACGCCGGGACGATCAGGTAAAAATTCGTGGTCACCGGGTCGAACTGGGCGAGATTGAAGTTATTATCAGCCACACGGCTGGTATAAAGCAAGCGGTAGTAGTAGCGCGCGAAGGCGTTGATGCTCAGAAACAATTAGTGGCGTATTTGGTCACGGCTACTGGCCATACAGATACGTCGTCGGTTCGTCGGGAACTTGAAAAACGATTGCCCGAATACATGATGCCATCTGCCTTCGTCTGGATGGATGAATTACCCCAAACCACTAGCGGGAAAGTTGATAAAAAACAACTACCCGAGCCCGGACAGAATCGCCCGGAATTGACAGTAGCCTATCGAAAACCCAAATCCAGATTTGAACAAACCATTGCCAGTATATGGAGTACCATATTGCGGATCGATAAGGTGGGTCTGGATGATAACTTTTTTGAATTAGGAGGAAATTCGTTATTAGCTCAAAAAACGGTAGCGGCTTTAAAACAGGCGCAACACGTTTTACCCGTTACGAAGCTGTACCAATATCCGACAATTGCGGGTGTAGTTCAGTATTTACAGCCAGAAACTTCAGTCCGGCCAAAGCGGGCTTCGGGTGAAAGGCTGGAGTCTGAATCAGTTGGGACGGGTAAGTCAGTCCACCAGGCCGAGGTTGCCGTTATTGGCATGGCGGGCCGCTTTCCGGGGGCAAATACGATTGCTGAATTATGGAATGTTCTGAAGGAGGGTAAAGAAACAACACGGTTTTTTACGGATGCTGAACTAGACTCGTCATTACCCGAAACACTTATAAACGATCCGCTTTACGTTAAAGCAAGGGGCGTTATCGACCAAGCTGATCAATTCGATGCTCCGTTTTTTGGATTATCGCCCCTGATTGCGCAACTAATGGACCCGCAACAGCGTGTCTTTCTGGAAGTTGCCTGGGAAGCCCTTGAGCAAACGGGTTATTTGCCACAGCATTATAGTGGCCGGGTTGGGGTATTTGCGGGTTGTGGTAACAATACATATTTTCAGAACAACGTATTGAGTCGTAAAGACCTGATTGATCAAGTCGGCGAATTTCAGGTGATGACGCTGAATGAAAAAGATTACATAGCCTCGCGCACGGCTTACCAGCTAAATTTGAAGGGACCCGCCGTTAGTGTTTACTCTGCTTGTTCGACCTCGCTGCTCGCCATTACACAAGCCGTTCAAAGCATTCGCAGTGGTCAGTGCGATGTGGCGCTCGCGGGGGGAGCCAGCATTACCGCACCCATCAACAGCGGCCATGTGTATCAGGAAGGGGTTATGTTAAGCCGCGATGGCCATTGTCGGTCGTTTGACGCCGATGCCCAGGGAACTGTTTTTAGCGACGGGGCTGGCGTTGTACTCCTGAAAAATCTGGATGCCGCCCGGCGTGATGGCGATACAGTTTATGCAGTTATCAAAGGCGTTGGGGTAAATAATGATGGCGGAGGCAAGGGTAGTTTCTCGGCTCCCAATGCCGACGGTCAGGCGGAAGCGGTTGCTATGGCGATGGCTGATGCCGATATTGACGCGGCTACCATCAGTTACGTGGAAACGCACGGAACGGCCACGCCGGTGGGTGACCCCATTGAAATTGAGGGCCTGACGCAGGCGTTCGGCGAGCAGAATCATAAGCAATTTTGTGCCATAGGTTCCATCAAGAGCAATATGGGACACCTGACACAGGCTGCGGGTGTAGCCGGTTTTATAAAAACCACGCTGGCGTTATATCACCGGCAGATACCGCCTTCGCTGAATTTTTCTACGCCAAACCCCGCCATTGATTTTGCCAATAGCCCATTTTTTGTCAACACGAGCCTTCGCGACTGGGCGTCAGTCGAAGCAAATCCGCGTCGGGCGGGTGTGAGCTCATTTGGGGTGGGCGGGACCAATGTACACGTTCTGCTGGAAGAGTTTGACCACGAAATGCTGGTAGCAAATGAGGTTGAACCCGAAAATACACGTGCGGCTCAACTCATTACGTGGTCGGCCAAGACATTGGCGAGCCAGAAAGCATATGCGCACCGACTTGCCGACGAACTGAACCAAATTCGTACGCTGAATCTGGCCGATGTAGCGTACACGCTACAGACGACCCGATCCAGTTTTGCCCATCGTGCCTTTGCCGTGGCAACAACGCAGGCCGAATTAAGCGACAAATTACTGACTGATTCTACTACCGTATTTGCGCGGAAAACAGATGAAAGCCCCGACGAAGTGGTCTTTTTATTTCCGGGTCAGGGGGCGCAATACCTCAACATGGGCCGTGCGTTATACGAGAATGAAGCCGTGTTTCGGCAGGCAATTGACGAATGTGCCGATCTATTAACGGATCATCTGGACATTGATATTCGTCAAATTATCTATCCGGAAACACTTAATTCGGAAGCGGAACAGCGGCTGAAAAATACGCGTTACACACAACCCGCCTTGTTTGTTACCGAGTACGCGCTGGCGCAGTTGTGGATGAGCTGGGGTATCGAACCATCCGTATTTTGCGGACATAGCATTGGTGAGTTTGTCGCTGCGCATCTGTCGGGAGTTTTCTCGCTGGCCGACGCGTTAACGCTCATTGCCGCTCGCGGTAAACTGGTGAGCCAACTGCCTCGGGGAAGTATGCTGTCGGTGCGTTTGGAGGTAGCACGTGTACAGGCCATGCTTCCATCAACCCTTTCGATGGCCGCCATCAACAGCCACAAGCTTTGTGTCGTGGCGGGCCCCGAAGAGTACATCGCCGACTTTTCTCGTCTGCTCGACGAGCGCGAAATTCCGAACCAGCCTTTAGCTACCAGCCACGCATTTCATTCTATGATGATGGACCCCATTGTCGATGACTTTGCAAAGGTGGTGGCCGGTGTCACGTTAAGTCGGCCGAAAAAGCCCATCGTATCGACCGTAACAGGTGACTGGCTTACAGACGCGCAGGCAACTGACCCAAACTACTGGGCAACCCACCTTCGCTCGACCGTGCGCTTTGCTGATGCTCTCGACACGATTTTTGCCTTAGAGAAACCTCTTCTGCTTGAAGTTGGTCCCGGCCATGTTACGGCGACGCTCGCCCGGCAACAAGCCGGTAAGAAACCAATTACTATACTGCCGGGAATCGCTAATCAACCTGACTGGCTGGTAACCTGCCAGTCGATGCTGACCACGCTCGGTCAACTCTACCTGAACGGATTAGAGCCTGATTGGAACGCATTTTATATTGGTCAAAAGCGCAGCCGGGTAAATTTGCCCACCTACGCCTTCGACCGAAAACGCCACTGGATTGATCCTGCCAAGGTTGCTAACCAGACGATAGCCTCTCCTGATCAGACGGTTATCGCTGAAGCGAATAAGAATGAGCCGCAGGCTATTGCCGCTCTACAAAGACACACCAACATGAGAAAAAGTACGTTGCTTCAAAAGGTAAATCAACTATTGGAAGACGCATCCGGTATTGAGATGGACGGCGTGGCACCAGATAAAAGTTTTCTGGAAATCGGTTTCGATTCACTGTTGCTAACGCAGGTCGCTCTGACAATAAAAAAAGAATTTGGTCTACCCATAACGTTCCGGCAACTAACCTCCAACTACACAACACCCAACCAATTAGCCACTTACCTGGACCAGACACTACCCGTTGAGTCGCATCAACCAGCACCAATGCCTGCGCCTGCTCTGGTGGTTTCGAACCATCAGGTGATTGCTGGCCAAACCGAAACAGCCTCGTCCGTCAGTGATACGGCGTTGGGATTAATTGCGCAGCAACTGCAATTGTTGGCAAAACAGGTGGCACTGCTACAGGGAAATAGCCCGCAGGCTGCCCCTGTTCCGCCAGCGACAGTGCCGGATAACAAGGCATCCGTAAGTGAATTGGCGCACCCTATCGTTACGGATACTGGATTGACGGCTGAGGAAAAAATAGAACTCAAAAAGCCGTTTGGTGCAACGGCCCGAATTGAACGTCAAGCGTCTGTACTGACGGATAAACAACAAGGTTTCTTAGATCAGCTCACGAAGCGGTATAATCAGAAAACGAATAGCAGCAAAACGTACGCTCAACAACACCGTGCTCAAATGGCTGATCCTCGGGTGGTATCCGGGTTTCGTCCGCTCACCAAGGAGATTGTTTATCCGTTGGTCGTGAATCGCTCGAAGGGTAGCCGCTTGTGGGATATTGATGGCAACGAATACATTGATGCACTCAATGGGTTTGGGTCAAATTTATTTGGTTATCAGCCCGATTTTATCAAGGAGGCTTTACACGAACAAATTGAACGCGGATATGAGGTTGGTCCACAGCACGAATTGGCGGGCGAGGTAAGCCAACTACTCTGTGAACTAACGGGAACTGATCGGGTAGCTTTATGCAATACGGGTTCCGAGGCCGTTTTAGGCACGATGCGAATTGCCCGAACGGTAACGGGTCGGTCGCTGATTGTGGCGTTTTCGGGATCCTATCATGGCATTGCCGATGAAGTGTTAGTGAGAGGTACTAAAAAATTGAAATCGTTTCCGGCGGCTCCCGGCATTATGCCCGAGTCGGTGCAGAACATGCTGATTCTGGATTATGGTACGGACGAAAGCCTGCAAATTATTCGCGAAAGGGCGCATGAACTGGCCGCTGTTTTGGTTGAGCCTGTGCAAAGTCGACGTCCGGAGTTTGTACCAATCGAGTTTTTGAAACAGGTTCGGGCCATTACAGCCGCATCGGGAACGGTCCTGATTTTCGATGAAGTCATCACTGGCTTTCGAATGCATTCCGGCGGAGCGCAAGCTTTATTTGGTATCAAGGCCGATCTTGGGTCGTACGGGAAAGTCGTTGGTGCTGGCTTGCCTATTGGGGTTATAGCGGGCAAGCGTGAATTTATGGATGCCCTCGATGGCGGCTTCTGGCAATACGGCGATCAATCGGTCCCTGAAGTTGGGGTTACCTATTTTGCCGGAACGTTTGTGCGCCATCCACTGGCACTGGCTGCCGCAAAAGCGTCTTTAGAATATATGAAAGAGGCTGGTCCTGAGCTTCAGGAGAAACTTACGGAGAAAACAAATCGATTAGCCAAGGCGATGAATAATACCCTATCGCACTGGCAACTTCCCCTTTTTGTGGCTAATTTTGGGTCATTGTGGAAAATTAAATTTAAACAGGATGTGCCTTATGGCGAGTTGTTGTTTACGTTAATGCGCGAAAGGGGTATTCACATTTGGGATGGTTTTCCATGTTTCCTGACCGAAGCCCATACTGAAGAGGAAATCGACACTTTAGTTTACCAGTTTACCGAAAGCGTTCGGGACTTGATCGAAGCTGGATTTTTTCACGGTAGCGAAACGACTGTAAGCAACAAAGAATCGATTGGTGCAACTTTTGTAGGGAATGTGCCACCAACTCTTGGTGCCCGATTGGGGCGAGACCAGGATGGAAATCCGGCCTGGTTTGTGCCGAATCCGGAACAGCCAGGTAAATACCTACAAATTGAGTTAAATTGAGTACGGATGACGGAAAGCACTACGAACGTAAATCTTATTGCTGTTGACTTCAATCCGTTTGACGGTCCGGGTATTGCTTATCTGGCTCCGGCTACCGAGCCGCAGATGGAAATATGGGCAACCTGTCAGTTTGGGGGCGACGACGCGAATCGGGCATTTAATGAATCGGTGTCTTTACACTTCACCGGAACGTTAGACAGACTCGCTTTGGCACGAGCCTGGCAGGATTTAGTTACACGGCATGAAGCGCTGCATTCGGCGTTTAGTGCCGATGGAAAGCAGATTTGTGTTTTAAGTGGGGTTTCAACCACCCTTGCCTATCAGGATTGTTCCGGCAAAAGTGAAGCTGAAAAAAAACAGGCAGTAAATGCCTATGTTACGCAGGATGCCTTGCATGTGTTCGACCTGATGAATGGCCCGTTGGCCAAAGCAGGTCTGATCAAGCTTTCCGATACATCGCATTACTTTACCGTAACGGCGCATCACATTATATGTGATGGCTGGTCGCTAGGCATATTATTGCAGGATTTAGGGATTCTCTACTCCGCTTATTCGCAAAATGTACCGGCAGTATTGCCCGCTGTTTCGCTGTACAGCCAATATGCGGTTGACCAAATCCAGTTTTTAATGGGGGAGGAGCATCAGCAAATAGAAAAATTCTGGCTCAACCAATACAAAGACTCTGTACCCGTACTGGACTTGCCAACCGATTTTCCCCGGCCTGCCTTGCGTACCTATGAAATTGATCGGCGAGATTATCCACTGACCGAATCATTGGCATTGGCTGTAAAGCAAATGGGGCTGAAAGCCGGTTGTAGTTTTGTTACCACCTTACTAGCAGCTTTTGAAGTGCTGCTGCACCGACTTACAGGACAAGACGATCTTGTGCTTGGTTTGCCAACGGCTGGGCAGTCCGCTTCAGATCAACTTCGGTTGGTAGGGCATTGTGTAAACCTGTTGCCGTTGCGGAGTTTTCCCCGCGCTGAACTGAGTTTTCTCCAGTTTTTAAAACAGCGAAAAGAAGCTGTTCTCGATGCCTATGAGCATCAGCAGTTAACCTTTGGTAGTCTGCTCAAAAATTTGTCCATTACCCGAGATCCCGCCCGGGTGCCAATGGTGCCCGTTATTTTTAACGTGGATATGGGGCTAGACGATGGTGTCTCGTTTTTTGGACTCGACTATCAGCTTATTAGCAACCCTCGTAAATACGGAGCCGTTGACTTATTCCTGAATATTAGTGGTTCATCGACCGCTCAAAATTCGTCTCTAACCTTCGAGTGGGCTTATAATACGCACCTATTCAAAGCCGGTACAATTGACCGGATGATGGGCGAATTTGAACGCCTTCTAAAAGAGATCGTTGCAAATCCCGCAATACGTCTGGACGAAATTCACTTAACTGATCCGCGGGAGCAGCGGAGTAAATTGTCTATCTGGAACGATACACAGGCTTCTTACCCAAATCATGCGTCTTTACACGAGCTACTGGCGAAAACGGCAGCCCAATACGCCGATAAAGTAGCCTTGGTTTTTAACGGGCGAACAGTACGATATCGAGAAGTAGACGAA
>CAXVWN010000194.1:0-6422 GCA_964263725.1 Spirosoma sp. | reverse complement strand
TGCCGCTTTTAAATCTTCATTGAGTAATGAGCTGCCCGTGCTCAAATTACGGAGCGTTGCGCGAAGGTTGGTTGCCGTTTCCTGGTCGGTGAGAAGTACGCCCAATGGACTATTCGTATTGTTAAGTTTTTCGGATGCTTTATGGAGGTTTTCGGAGGTTAGGCTCAGGGTTTCAGACGCCTTATTCATGTTCCCAACGGTTTTATTCGCCGAACTAGCCGTGTTTTCGAGTTGAGTGGCCGAACGGCTCAACCGTCTAAACACCGTTGTGTCGGTCACCAATTCATTGGCCAGCGTACCTTTCGTGTTCAGTTTGGCAGCAAACTGCGAAACCGAACCCGTCACGTTCACCGTATTTTTCGACGCCCGTTCCAGATTTTCCATGGCCCGTTTAAAATTATTGGCCACCATTGAGTCGGTTAATACGGCTCCTACGGTGCCTTTGCCCCGCTTAAGATTACCAACCAGTTCTTTAAAATCATTGGTGACCCGCAGCAGGTTGTTATTGTTTTCCTGTAGCGTTGCCATAATCTGATCTGAACTCAAGGCTGCCGATGTTTTGAGCCGATCACCTTCTTCAACTTCGGGATGGCTGGTTGTGCCGCCCGCCAGAACAACGATCTTGTTGCCAATAAGTCCATCAGAACTAATAGAGGCACTGGCATCTTTATGAATATAGGGTTGTGAGCTTTGCTCGATATTCATATCTACTTCTACCTGCGCTGTTCCGAAGAAACTAATGCGCTTGACGGTGCCAATTTTGACACCTGAAAACCAGACATTATTGCCAACTTTCAGGCCGCCAACATCCTCAAAAACCGCGATGATTCGGACACTTTTCGTAAAGCGTTTTTGCTGACCACCCAGCACAAATACGCCAGCCACGAAAATAACAATGCCAATTAGGACAAAAAGTCCGACAATAATGGAGCGTTTATTTGATTCTGTACTCATAGGTAGTGGTTGATGACGGGGTGGTGTTTATTCGGTATATACTAGTCAATTCTCAGTTTATGGCGCTCTTTATCAGAGCAGTTACGTGGCAGTTGCCGTAGCAATGGAAGCCTGAACTATATACCTAACCGAAAACGATTTGTCCTGTTTATTTTACGAAATTGTAATTATAGAATTGTTGGATTCGTTCATCCGGATCGGCGAAGACTTCATCGAACGTCCCAACCCGCTCAAACCGTCCATCCAGCAGCATAGCGACTCGATCACCAGTCGTTTTGGCGCAGGTCAGGTCGTGGGTGATAATGATTGACGTGGCTCCTATGCGTTCGCGTACGTCATTGATGAGGTTGTTGATTTCAATGCTCGTAATCGGGTCCAAACCGGCCGTAGGTTCGTCGTAAAGCATGATTTCCGGCTTTAGAATAAGCGTACGGGCAATGCCGATGCGCTTTCGCTGCCCGCCCGACAATTCGGATGGCATCTGGTTGATCGTTTGCGATAAGCCAACGGCTTCCAATGCCTGCTCAACCGCTTCATTAATCTCACCACGACTCAAATCGCGAACATTGCGCACGAGTGGGAACTCCAGATTCTCGCGAATGCTCATGCTGTCATACAGCGCACTGCTCTGGAACGAGAATCCAACTTTCTGCCGAAACTGGTCCAACTCCTTATCACGCAGTTGCTCCACATCTTGTCCTAGTACAACTACGCTGCCGGCATCGGGTTTGAGCAAACCAACAATGATTTTTATTAAAACGGATTTCCCTGTCCCCGACCGACCAAGTACCACCACATTTTCACCTTTGTTTACCTCCAGGTCGATTCCACGCAATACGTGCAACGAACCAAAAGACTTACGCAGTCCATGAATAGAGATAACGGGGTCATTCATAAGGTAGAAAGTGAAAGGTGGAAGCGCGAATGAGTGGTTTTTATACGTTGATTTTATCGGAAAGCGGCAATGATTTGCAGAGAAAGTAATTCTTCAATAAACACCAAAAACATAGCTGTTACGACCGATGAGTTAGCGGCTTTACCAACACCTTCTGTCCCTTTTGATGAGTGATAGCCTTTGTAACAGCCAACCATGCCGATGGTGAAACCAAACACAATGGACTTGGTAATTGACGCAAAAATATCAACGTACGAAATAGCCCCGAAAACTTCCTGAATAAACGACGTGAAGCTGGTTTGTTCATTCAGATTAACATTGATGTAAGCACCTATCAGGGCTACAAAAATGGTGTACATCGTTAATATCGGAATGGTAATCGAGGTGGCCAGCACGCGGCTAACGACCAGGAATTTAAACGGATTTGTGCCCGATACTTCCATCGCGTCGATTTGCTCTGTTACGTTCATTGAGCCTAATTCAGCCCCGATGCTTGACCCCACTTTCCCGGCCGCAATCAGGGCGGTTACGAGTGGCCCCAGTGCCCGAACAATGGCAATGGCAATCAAGGAAGGCAACCACGAAGTAGCCCCAAACTCCGACAGCGATGGACGCGACTGGTTGGTGAAAACAATACCGGTGATGAAGCCTGTCGTTGAAATCAGCAACAGTGACCGGTACCCTACTTCGTAACACTGCCGAACTATTTCTTTTAATTCGTAAGGAGGCAAGGCCGCTTCCCGAAAAAAACGACCAACAAAAGCCGCCACATCGGACAGATTTAGAAATAATTTATCGAGTCGTCGAGTTACAATGGGCCGACCAGAGACAGAATCGGTGGGTTTGGTAGTATCAGACTGCATTCAACTGCTGGAGGGAAAGCCGACTGGAATACCCTGCCGGATGTTAATTAATAACTAATTTTAACTAGTAGGGTTTTTTTTAAGGACGACTTAGTGATTTCGTCTCCTTTTTTGGGTGTGCTAATCGGCTAAATCTAAAAAAAATAGCTGAAGAACGCCCAGATTTTGCCCAAATTTAGGTTGACTTACGGAAACTGTTAGCACAAATGGGCGATACGTCAGCATAAAAAAACGACCTTTGTCCCGTACATAAACCCGATCGCTCGTACTCGATCGGGTTCGCCATCTGCTTATGATTGATATTGGACGTATAAATACGTTAACTGCCCTGCGCCAAACGACCGTTGGGTACTTTCTGGGCGACCTGTCGGACCGGAAAACACAGGATTTTAATAACGACATCCTGCTTCCTAATAAATACGTACCCGACACGCTGGCCGTTGACGACGATATTGACGTATTTGTTTACACCGATTCAGAAGATCGGCCTATTGCCACAACCTTGACGCCCGCTATCCAGCGCAATGAGTTCGCAAGCTTGCAAGTGGTAGCTGTTACCAGCGCCGGAGCATTTCTGGACTGGGGTTTGGAAAAAGACCTGCTGGTGCCACACCGTGAACAGGCGTGGCCTATGGAAATGGGGCAGTGGTATGTGGTGTTTATGTATCTGGACGAAGATACCAATCGCCTGGTCGCATCGACCAAACTGAACCGGTTTCTCGACGAGGATGTGAGCGATCTGGAAGTGGGTGAGGAGGTGCAATTACTCGCCTACGAAATCACCGATCTTGGCGTTAATGTCATTATCAATAACCGCTACAAAGGGCTGGTTTATGGCAACGGAATCTTTCGTAAGGTCCGCCCCGGTGACCCGCTCATTGGTTACATCAAACACATTCGCGATGATAGTCTCGTCGATGTAAGCTTGCAACGGACTGGTTTTGAGAACGTAGAGCCCAATGCCCAGCGCATTCTGGCCACCCTAAAAGCCGAGAATGGTTTCCTGCCGTTAAACGACAGTACGCCCCCCGAAGTTATTTATGATGCGCTGGAAATGAGTAAAAAAACCTTCAAGAAAGCCATTGGTACGCTTTATCGGGAGCGGAAAATTACGCTTGAAGCGAACGGTATCCGGTTGGTATAAACACACGGTAACGGCTACTTTTTAATCAGCTCAAACGTCTCAACCCTATATGCCCAAACGGTTGGAATGCTGTTTGCGGAGCGGGTGAGAGAAAGGACGAATAGTCATCGGGGCGCGACATCACTTCTTTATAGAGTAATACCCGGTAAAGGTAATATCGGGTTTCGCGTGGAAGGGTCATCCGATAATAATCCCGGTTTTCGTTCCGTTTGAGTTGATTTTTCAGGTAACCCGGTCCGGCATTATAAGCAGCCGCCACCAATGACCAGGACCCCAACTGCGTATACAATGAGCGCAAATAGCGGCAGGCTGCTTCGGTCGCTTTTTGAACATTGAAACGCTCGTCGATTCGGCCACCAACTTTAAGACCCAGCGCGCGAGCCGTGCCGGGCATCAACTGCCAGTAACCGGCCGCTCCAGCCCGCGAAATAGCTTTCGGGTGTAGGGCACTTTCGGCCAGTGGTATATAGCGAAAATCATCGGGAATGTCGTATTTCTCCAGAATCGGATCGATGATCGGGAAAAACGTATCTGCCCGCTGGCGAAGGTTGCCGAGGTCGCTGGCGTGGGTACGAAACAGAGTAAAAACGTGCTTCCAGCGATCAACAACATCCGTTTGGTCGAGGGGCAAACACTCGCCACAGAAATCAACATCGAGGAGCGGTAATTCGGGAGAATCGAAAGAAACTGGCTTGAGAACAGCTAACGCATCCAACTGGCGATTTAATAAGGCCGTTGCATCCGGCTGGGTGACTACACTGGTTTTGGATGGGTGAAAATTTGGGAGTGCTGATGAGCCAAGGCCCGGCGCAAGTAGTTTAGCAGCAACGGTGACAGCCGGACGAATAATAGCCATCAGCAAAGGGAATCCAACTCGTTTAAACAAAACTCAATCAGGATGATACTGGGTTTATAACGTTGATGAGAAGTGATTAGCGTATTGATTATCACTATTTTATGTGAGATTCATTCATGTCGAGCATTATATTTATCTAGTTTTACTTTAGAACAAACTGACTGTCAAAAGCTTACCTATAAGAATGAGTTACGCTTGTTTAAGTAGATTTTAACAGTAAAAAACGACCACCGATGCTCTTTACTACCTACAGCTAACTGTTCACTAAAAATGCCATTACGCTCCCGAGATTGGTTTGGCCGCACCGGAAAAGACGGCTTTATATATCGTGCCTGGATGAAAAATCAGGGTTTTCCTCATCATGAGTTTGAGGGTAAACCTGTTATTGGGATCTGTAATACCTGGTCGGAGCTGACGCCCTGCAATGCCCACTTTCGCGAACTGGCCGAAGCCATAAAGCGGGGCGTTTGGGAAGCAGGTGGTTTTCCGCTGGAGTTTCCGGTCATGTCGCTGGGCGAGTGTCAGATAAAACCCACGGCCATGCTGTTCCGTAATCTCGCCAGCATGGACGTTGAAGAAAGTATCCGGGGAAATTCGATTGATGGCGTCATTCTAATGTGCGGTTGCGATAAAACCACACCTTCGCTTGTCATGGGTGCCTGTAGCGTAGATATTCCGACGATGGTGGTATCGGGCGGACCGATGCTGGCCGGGCGCTTTCAGGGGCGAAAAATTGGTACGTCAGACCTGTGGCGTTTTGCCGAAGCCTTTAAAATGGGCGAGATGAGCCAGGCCGATTTTATCGCTGCCGAAGCCAGCATGGCCCGAAGTCAGGGGCACTGCGCCGTAATGGGAACGGCTAGTACAATGGCCGCCATGGTGGAATCATTAGGGTTGTCTTTGCCCGATAATGCGACTATTCCAGCGGCCGATTCGCGCCGAAAAGTACTGGCCCACATGACCGGCGTTCGGATGGTTGAGTTGGTTCGTCAGGATGTGAAGCCATCGCAGATTCTGACCCGGCAAGCGTTTGAAAACGCGATTATGGTGAATGCCGCCCTGGGTGGTTCCACTAACTTTATATTACACCTAACGGCCATTGCCGGGCGGGTTGGCGTCGATTTGTCGCTGGATGATTTCGATACGCTATCCGCTAAAATCCCCTTGCTGGCCAATCTGCAACCGTCTGGTGAGCATTTCGTAGAAGATTTGTTTTATGCCGGTGGTCTGCCTGCCATTATCCGCGAACTGCGTGATGTCTTAAATAATGATGCCCTGACGGTAAATGGGTTGTCTATAGGTGTCAACTGTGCGGATGCTCAATGTTATGACTCGAATGTAATTGCCTCAGTCGAAAAGCCGTTTAAACCTGAGTCGGGCGTGGCGGTATTACGGGGCAATCTTTGCCCCAATGGAGCCGTCATAAAACCATCGGCTGCATCGCCCCACCTGATGCAACACACAGGCCGGGCGGTGGTTTTTGAAAATATCGACGATTACAAAACCCGCATTGATGACCCTAACTTAGACGTTGATCCAACGTGCGTACTCGTGCTGAAAAACGTGGGACCAAAGGGGTATCCGGGTATGCCCGAAGTGGGAAATATGCAATTGCCTGCAAAAATCCTGGCGCAGAACGTTCACGATATGATCCGTATTTCGGATGGGCGCATGAGTGGCACTGGTTTTGGTACAGTCGTCCTGCACGTA
>CAXVWN010000193.1:0-6245 GCA_964263725.1 Spirosoma sp. | reverse complement strand
CCGAGCCCGTTTGTACATCGGCAGGTCGGTTACGTCCACATCATCGATAAAAACCTTACCGCTGTTAGGCTTTACCAAACCAACGGCCATGTAGAACGAGGTTGTTTTTCCGGCCCCATTTGGCCCCAAAAGGCCCACAATTTCGCCCTGTGCAACCTGATACGACACGTTGTTGTTGACCAACCGCGATCCGTATTTTTTAATCAAATTTTCAGTTCTAAGAATCATTCCGATGTGCTTAACTAAAACGGCCAGTGCCACACGAACTGAGCCGCCAACGATGGACACAAAGTTCGTGGTATTACAGGCCACTGCCAACTATTTTTAGTTACAGCAAGTCCCAACACCTATTTATTAACAAAATTTATAGCTAACCTAATCAACGCTGTCGTAGTCCAAACAACCAAAATTCAGGTAAGTTTTTGCAAACTACACTTTTACATCTTTCAGCATTAACTGCAGAGATACGTTTCCATTGTAATGGTTCTGCTCAATCTGATAACAAATTGAAAACGGTTTGCCAAGTCGAAGTTGATCGGCGATGTGTGCGAAGCCGAAGCCAATAGCCGTTAATGTTTGCCCTGACTTCCGGGATGACGGATCGCCCTGCCGCACATTCAGTTTCAGATGTTTTTCCTTCATGATTATCGGTTCGCTCACCAGATACACCTCTTCGGTCATAAATGTTGGCTGTAGATTATGAGGCCCAAAGGGTCCCATCTGCTTCACAATCCGGAAAAGCTTGTCACTTATTTCACTGAAATCCAGCGGCAAATCAATGTCAATCAGGGGTGTCAGGTGTTCTTCTTTGATGGTCCGCGATACGACTTCTTCAAACTTTTGCCGGAAGGCATCAATGTTGGTCACGGCCATTGTCATGCCAGCCGCAAACGTGTGCCCGCCAAACTGTTCCAGCAAATCGGAACACTCTTCAATGGCTTCATACACATCGAAGCCCGGCACCGACCGCGCCGATCCAGCCGCTTTATCATTCGATTGCGTCAGGATAATGGTTGGCCGGTGAAAATGTTCAATGCATCGCGAGGCCACAATACCAATCACACCTTTATGCCAGGTGGCGTCGTACAACACCGTACTTTTGGCATGAGTCAGTACATCGCTATCCCGAATCATGGCCAGCGCCTGTTCGGTCATGCTGCTGTCAAATTCGCGCCGACTGTTATTATGCTTGTTGATTGCCATCGCAAAATCGTCCGCTTCGTCTTCCGATTCGGCCAACAAAAGTTGCACCGCAGCTTTGGCATGCTGAATCCGGCCAGCCGCATTAATACGCGGCCCCAGCCCAAAGACAAGATTCGTAATAGTCAGTTCGTGCGAAAAACCGGCTATTTTGATCAAGGCTTTCAGGCCGGTGCGCGGGCTTGCATTGAGGTGTTTTAAGCCATAATAGGCCATTACCCGGTTCTCGCCCGTGAGCGGTACAATATCCGATGCGATACTAACAGCAACCAAATCGAGGTACGGATATAGCTGTTCCAAGCCAATGTCTTTGTGCAGACAGAACGCCTGAAGCAGTTTAAAGCCAACACCACAGCCACTTAATTCTTTATATGGATATGCACAATCGTCGCGCTTGGGATCAAGAACGGCGGCAGCATCGGGCAATTCAGTACCGGGGCGGTGGTGATCACAAATAATAAAGTCAACGCCAAGGGCTTTTGCTTCGGCTACCCGGTCAACGGATTTGATGCCACAGTCGAGCGCAATAATCAACGAAAAACCGTTTTCTGCTGCCCACAGCACCCCCTGTTGCGAAATCCCATACCCTTCCTTATAACGGTCAGGGATATAATAATCTATCGCCGAGTGAAAGTTTCTCAGGAATCCATAAACGAGTGCTACAGACGTTGTACCATCCACGTCATAATCGCCGTAAATCAGAATTTTTTCCTGCCGTTCGGGTAGCATGGCCATTTGCAGCCGCGTAATGGCCCGATCCATGTCCTTCATTTTGAAGGGGTTGTGCAAATGTTCGATTTCAGGCCGGAAAAACGTCCGGGCTTCTTCGTAAGTTTGCACGTCCCGCTGTATCAATAAAGCCGCCAAAAAAGGACTAACGCCCAGCGAATTTGTTAATGTCTCGATAGCTGCCTGCTGCTCCGCCGAATTGGGGAAGGGTTTTGTAATCCAGCGTTTGGAAGGTGGTGGTGGTTGGGCTATCATAATTGCAAGATAAATCCGTTTTTAGAAAAACACCCCATTTATGTTCTATTTGCTTTCACTTCTGTCGTTGTCTTTAGTCAACCCTACGCCTGCGGATTCGCCAAAAAAAATTAACTTAACGATTGAGGTACAGAACGTTCGCGCCATAAAGGGAGTCGTATATTTTGCTTTATTCCGACCCGGAAAGGATTTTCCGGAGGGAAAACCAGTAGAAGGAAAAAAGGTAGATGTCAATAATGCGCAAGTCCATACTACATTTTCTGTTGAGCCGGGCGAGTATGCCATAGCCGTTTTTCATGACGAAAACAGTAACGGAAAAATGGACAAGCGACTATTCGGTATTCCGAAGGAACCTTACGGATTTAGTAATAATTTCCGGCCGAAATTATCAGCGCCGAAATTCAGTGACTGTGGGTTCAGTGTTGGTGATGGTGGCAAAACAATACACATTAAATTAAACTGAATCCTGTTATATACTGGATTAACGCTTCATAATGAACCTGTTTTCTTTTCGTTCGGCGAGTATGAATTGACAAGTAATAAAATAAATCAGCGGTAATCCTACAGGATTTACTGCGCGATTCAGAATTTTTCCGTAATTTTGTCCGGCAAATAACATCACCTGTCTATTTGCCATGAGCTTAGATACCAGTAAGTTTCTTTACGAGGCTCTCACCTACGACGACGTACTGCTCCTACCTGCCTATTCGGAGGTACTCCCGCGCGATACGCAAACCGTTACCCAACTCACTCGAAACATCCAGTTAAACATTCCACTTATTTCGGCGGCTATGGACACCGTTACGGAATCGGAATTGGCGATTGCGATGGCACAGGAAGGGGGCATCGGTATTATCCATAAAAACATGAGCATAGAGGCTCAGGCCGATCAGGTTCGGAAAGTCAAACGCTCGGAAAGTGGGATGATTATCGACCCCATTACGCTCCTCGAAACAGCTACCCTTGCCGATGCGCTTAAGATTATGCGCGAATTCAAAATCGGTGGCATTCCGGTTGTGGATGAGAACAACAAACTGGTTGGCATCCTGACCAATCGCGACCTACGCTTTCAAAGCAATCTCTCGCAGCCGGTTACGGGTATTATGACCCAAAACAACCTCATTACAGCGCGGGAAGGGTTAACGCTCGAAGAAGCTGAGAGTATTCTGCAAAAATACCGCATCGAAAAACTACCCATCGTCAACGATGATTACCATTTAGTCGGACTGATTACCTACAAGGATATTCTGAAGAAAAAGAGCCATCCTAACGCGTGCAAAGACGAATTAGGTCGGTTGCGCGTAGGAGCGGCCGTTGGCGTTACACCCGATCTGAACCGGCGTATTGAAGCGCTTGTGAAAGCGGGCGTTGATGTAATTAGCGTTGATACGGCACATGGTCATTCCAAAGGCGTTCTGGACGCGGTACGGGGCATTAAGCAGCAGTTCCCAAAATTACAGGTCATTGCCGGCAACGTAGCCACGGGCGAAGGTGCAAAAGCGCTGGCCGATGCCGGTGCCGATGCGGTGAAAGTTGGCGTAGGGCCGGGTAGTATCTGTACCACACGCATCATTGCCGGTATTGGTATGCCACAGCTAACGGCTGTTTACGAAGCCGCCAAAGCCCTACAGGGAAGTGGTGTTCCCATTATTGCCGATGGCGGGATTCGCTTCTCCGGCGACATTACAAAAGCCATTGCGGGTGGCGCCAGTACGGTTATGATCGGTTCCCTGTTAGCCGGTACCGAAGAGGCCCCCGGCGAGGTGGTTCTCTACGAAGGTCGTCGGTTTAAAACATACCGGGGTATGGGTTCGGTGGAAGCGATGGAAGACGGCTCGAAAGATCGTTATTTTCAGGATGCCGAAGACGATATTAAGAAGCTTGTGCCAGAAGGTATCGTTGGCCGGGTTCCCATCAAAGGTAAAGTTTCCGAGATTGTCTATCAGATGGTTGGCGGATTGAAAGCCGGTATGGGCTATTGCGGTGCGATCGACATTACGACCTTACAGGAAGCCAAGTTTGTAAAGATCACCTCGGCCGGTGTGCGCGAAAGCCACCCGCACGATATTCAAATTCAGAAAGAAGCGCCAAATTATTCGGCACGGTAATCGTTTATTGCTGGGGACATTACAACGTCTCCAGCCATATTTTTTTTATCTAATTTACCATACTCACCCTGCCAGTTCCCTGCTGGCTAATTTTTCCCGTACCGAAAAATCGTACCCCTTTAGCCTGACCCGTGTAGGCATTTGGTAACGTTACGGTGTGCGTATCCATAATTTGAACAGGGCGCGTGCCATCAGGAATACAGTTGCAGTTCCAGGTTGTAGGCACATCCCAGTTGCCAGATCGAATCGAATCAAATGACGTGGGGGAAATTACTGTCACCGTAACGTTTTGGCTTTTGTCGCTCAGGCAAACTGTAGTACCAGTAGTTCGCGCACAGCGGGCATAATACTGGGTGGTGGTGATTGGTGAGTCGGGCATACTAACCTCCACATCATCGGCAGTCCGATACCATTTCAACACTGCCCCTACACTGGTACATCCAGTTGCATTGAGCATAACCGAACTACCCACACTGATCGTTGTGCTGGTGCTGGAAGCTACCGGTGGGGCGATGGTTAAAATCGTGAACGTAGTGGCTACACGACAGGCATTTTGGTCGGGCCTTGATACGTAAAACGTTGTGGTGCCGGGCGTAACCGTATTTGGTACGCCAGACCCTGCCAAACCTACCGGATTAAATACATTGCCTATTGCCAGCGGTGAGCCGCCCGTAGACGTAGCAAACCAATTGGGAGCACCAGCAGAAAAAACCGGCGCACTCACCTGTAATGTAAAATTCCCTGTTACGCCACTGGAATACGTAGCCACCACCACCACATAAGTTGTGCCCTGCGTAAGAGAATGGGTCAATAGCGATAAATAACCGGCGCCGGTATCGTCGTCGCCACGTAAAAAATTAGTGGCTGGACTAGAGGGATTAAAGTCTGTTTGATAAAGTGACAAGTATGTATCATTGATACCGTCGTTCAACGAAGCGGCTGTAATCTCGAATGTTTGTGCACCACTCGAAGGGGCGGTAAATGTGAACGACTGATAGTAAACCGTTGAGCCTGCCGTGTAAACTGTTGAACTATTACCGGAAGCACGTGCATACGTAGGCGAACTACCTGACAAAGAGCCGTTAACCGTAGTTAATAGTGCGGCAGGTACAACGAGCCCTTCCCCAGCGGGAACTGTTCCATTCTGACAAATCGAATACGAGCTAACAGAAGGCATTACTGTCGGGTTAACAATAATGTTGACAGGTTGTGGTGTGGCAGCGGCCCCGCAACCGCTTGGGGTTAAAAAGAAGTCATATCGAACGGTAATAGGCTGGTTGGTCGTATTTACCAACAGTTCGTTGATCGTAGCTGAACTGACTGTTGCACTGGCATTGCTAATACCCGTTACCCTAGCGCGTGTCCAGCTCATAGTTACCCCGGCTGTGCTTGAGGTGGCGGTATAGGTAAATGAAGCGCCTGAGCAAACGGTTACGGTTGCCGGTGAGTTTAGTGTATTTCCACCGATGGGTGTATAATCTTCGGTTACAATACGGTCATCTGATGAAGTGCCTGTTGAGGCATTGGCACCCAATCCACGTCGAGCGAACGCCCGCCCAATGGCACATCGGTAGCGCCCGCCAAACAAGAGCTGGTCGGCCTGTAAAATAGCATCCCGAGATTGTACGAAACTAGGACTACAGGGCTGCAACCGTAACCCTTCATTCACCAGTTTCAAAGCTGCTACATTTCCCACCATGGCGGTTACGCTGCCGGGTGTGTTGTAAATGGTAGGGACAATCTGGTTATCCTGTAAGATAATTTCCCAGGTCATATCCCACAACATTGTTGCCCAAATGGAACCGATACCATGCGGTATTGAGAAATTAGTATCACCCACCCTGGCATACGTAACGGCCGAATTGACATTGGCCATGTCATATGAATACGGATAGGCCCGAATACCAGTTCCATTCGTCGGCTGGCCCAGCGCGTAGGTACCTAAACTACGCG
>CAXVWN010000192.1:0-24197 GCA_964263725.1 Spirosoma sp. | reverse complement strand
TCTTGGCCAATATCTAAGCAAAAATCTGCGCTACCCGGCAGCGGCTCAACGAGCCAACGTATCAGGACGTGTGTTTGTGAGCTTCGTGGTTAACACAGATGGTAGTATTCAGGACGTACAAGTGTTAAAAGGTCTGGGCTTTGGAACAGATGAAGAAGCACAACGCGGAGTGAAAGGTATGCCGAAATGGCGCCCTGGTAAGCAATCAGGTCGGCCGGTTCGGGTAAAGTACAATCTGCCAATTAACTTCACGCTGGAATAAGACCAATGCGCGGACAAAATCGAGGTCCGGCGCGGCTAACGTTGTATGTTGCAACATTAGCTTCGCTGGCATACTTGGGAGGAGGCATCGGACTGATTGCCTCCTCTCAGTCTTTTGGGGTGCTGCCTGAGCCCGGATTACTCCGGTATAGCATGGGAGCGTTACTAATAATTTATGGCGCATTTCGAGCTTATCGAGCCTATCAACGTTATCAGGAAAATGATTAAACGATTTTTAGGAATTGCAGGATTATTGGCTGGCCTGATGGGTTGTGGCAATGGTAAACCACCTTTAGATAATCCATCGCAGGGAACTATTGTTATTGCCGCCGATGAATCATTCCAGCCATTAGTTACCCAATTAACATCGGCTTACTCTGGAATTTATCCAGAAACACACTTCAAAATTGTTTTTAAGCCTGAACAGGAAGCTATCAATATGATGCTTCAGGATAGTGCCAGACTAGTGTTCACGACTCGCCTTCTAAAGCCAACTGAACGGGCCGTACTTGATCAACGAAAAATAATAGGCGCGACTGAAAAAATTGCCACTGATGGTGTAGCACTTATTATTAACAAGGCTAATACTGATAGTCTCATTACAATGGCTGAATTGCAACGTATTTTTAGTGGTCAGACAAAACAGTGGGATCAGCTAAAAGGCGGGAATCAAAATAGTCCTATCACACTCGTATTTGACAATAATAACTCCAGTAATTTGGAGTTCGTACTAAGCACATTTAAGATTAAAGACGTTAAAGGAATACGCATTTTCACAACGCACTCAAATCGGGAGGTTATAGATTTTGTACGTAAAAATCCATCAGCACTAGGATTCATTGGCGTAAATTGGATTAGCGACAGCGATGAGCCTCTTTCGGTGGAATTAGCTCAGGATCTACGGGTGATGGGTGTGTCAGAAAAACTGAATCCGACAAAACGGGATGATTATTTTCAACCGTTTCAGGAAGATTTAGGCATGCAACGTTACCCACTACGGCGACCTGTGTATATAGTGAGCCGAGAAACCCATCCAGGGTTAGGCGAGGGATTGATCAACTATGTTACCAGAGATGCCGGGTCGTTGATCATTCGTAAATTAGGGCTTTGGCCTAGAACGCCATACGATCGGATCATCAACTTAACAAAATAACGTCTCTCAAAGACAATCCGATTAATAGCGCTATGAATTAAACATAGCGCTATTAATCGGATTGTCTTTTTATTTTTACCAGGAAACGAGCTATTTCTACCTTTCAATGCGAGTGAAAGAGCTTACAGATATAAATAGGGTTAAATTCTCCGCATTATATAATCAGTCTTGTTCTACTTTATTGCTGAGCGATAAATAGGATGGTTAAGCAACACATTAGCTGCATAAGACTCTCCTTTAACTGACCAATGTCCATCGCAGGGAACGTATAGTTGCTCTGGATTACCTTTATAATTTAGAAAGGAGGGTGCTAGCGGAATAAAATCAACGCCTTTCTGACGGCAAAATTTGGCAAGAAGTGGGTCAATTCGATTGTTTTTTCCCTTCTTCAAAGCCTTAAGATCCCACAAAGTAGGGATTGATAAAATAATCACTTTTTTACCTTTGGCTTCTTCTATCAATTTTGTCAATGAGTAATTTACATAATTCCAGTCACTGTCACTAAAAAGCTCATATTTGGTAGATTGTCCTGCCTTATAATTTTTCGTATTCATTTCACCTAACAAACGAAATACACTGGAATGAGCGAGCAAGTCAGCTTTGAGCTTACCCGATAGCGGTAGTGTAGCATAGACTGAATCGACTACTCTCAGCAATGAGGTTTGGGTATGATTTCCGTAATTAATAGATTGACTGACGTTTGCCAAGCTATATCTTAATGTATAGTTTGGATAAACACCCTGCCAGTAAGGAACATAAATAGGCCAATCGACAAGTGTATATGGTTGTTTCCCATTGTAGACCTCAAAGTCATTAGCGGGCAAAAATCCAATAATTACAACGTCCGCACCGTAGGCCTTACTTATGCTTTTGTATGTTAAATAGTAGTTTAATGGACTAGAGCTGTTTACGGCAAAATTGAGGTGTTCAAGACCTGTTCGCTGTTCCAGAATATTTGAGCATCGATCAACGTTATCAACCATATAGCCTTCTAGAAAAGAATCACCGACAATTGAAATTCGCTTTTTCGTTGGATTTGTATTATTGATGGACCGTTGTCGATCATTTGCTCCAGCAGAGTTAAATACCCATCGAATCGAATCGCCTTCACAGTTCATAAACTTATACGTGGCGTTAGGAACATGCGCCCGGCCTGTTACGGGATTTAAATCGCCTGCTGGAAAAGGTTTCAGCTTATATATTTCAGAAGGGATATACAGGCGTCGAAAGACAAAAGGGCTACTGTTAACAAGCTTTAGTCCGATTACTAAATGCCCTATACCTTCCAGAAGAAATATAAAAAACAGACCTGAAAGGATAGATAAAGCGACATTCTGAATAATTTTTTGCCGGACAGTCAACCCTAAGGTTAGCAAGAGGCCCAATCCGTTAAGGATAAGAAGTGCGATGAAAATATTTTCATAAGCAAAATTGGCAATCAATCCATCGGCATTACCCCATAAGTGTTCATAAGCGTAAGAAAATAACCATAAACCCAGTATTGTAAGTGTTAAGATAAGCCAAAACCTTATGACCTTCCAATTAATCATGTTTTTAATATAGGTTACTTATTATATGTAAATTGGTTAAAGCTACTAAACAAAAGCAAATATGTATAATTATACCAAGTATATGTATAAATATATATATTAAAAGAATATCATGAATTTATTTCTGTTCACTGATTTTCAGGCACTTAAAATACATAAAATTAAAATGAGTGCTTTCTGAACAGTCTTGCACCTGAAAAGTATGATTATATGTATAGTACTCGTCAGATTCGTTTTGAATTAACATTTCCGTTACGACCGGACCTAACTAAATTGTATACGATAAGCACTGAGGTACTTCATTTTTTCGATGAAATTAGAATTGAATAAGAAAATACAAGTTTTTAGATTTAGCCACAATTTTTTAGATTTGTTGAATGTTTAATAAACACTAACTAATTTCCCTAATTTCCAACTTAAACTACATGATGAACAACCAGAAGCAATCGCTATTGACCATCCTGTTCGTTGGGGCAACCATGGCGACTCCTTTAATGGCGCAGGATGTCCAAGCAGCCTTAAAGGATGTAGAGGCTGAGCGATATACTAAGGCGGGGCAAACGCTAACACAGTTGGCCACCAGTGCGCCTACGGCTGATAATCAATTCTATCTGGGATACTATTATCTTAGAAGCGGACAATTAGACAAAGCAAAAGCAGCTTTTGAAAAAGGCGCCACTACCGATGCTAAAAATCAATTAAATAACGTAGGCCTGGCTGGCGTAGCATTGGCAAAAAATGATGGAGCCACAGCTAAGTCACTTATCGACAATGCCGTAGCACAAACAAAGAGTAAAAATCAGGACGTTTTGATTCGTGGTGCTGAAATGTACACTTTGTCGGATCAGCCAAAACAGAACGATCCAGCGGCTGCCCTTAGTTTGCTGACAATTGCTGACGAAAAGGATAAGAAAAATGAAAACGCCGAGATTGAAATGCTCATGGGCGATGCGTACTTTTTGAAAAACGATGGTGGTAATGCCATTACGAAGTATGAGAACGCACTGGCAATCAATCCTAGTTTAGCCGAAGCCAATTATAAAATTGGTCGGTTGTACCTACGTGGCAAAAACTATCAAAAAGCACAGGAGTTTTTCAAGTTGGCGATTCAGGGTGATGCTGAATTCGCGCCTACTTATCGTGCCTACGCCGACGCCTTAGCTAATTCACGTGCTTATAAAGCGGCTGCCCAAAACTACGAACTGTATGTGCAGAAAAGCGGAACAACAGACCCTGAGCTGCTGCTTGATGTAGCTCGTTATAAGTTTCTGGCTCAAGATTACCAGGGTGCAATCACTTATCTGGATCAATTGAAAGGGAAAATAAACAACCCGATTATTGATCGTATGTATGGCTGGGCATACAGTGCTTTGGGTAAAAACACTGAATCTGTTGAAGCCCTCAACCGCTTTATTTCAACGGCCCCTCAAAAGGTAATGGCAGACGATTATAAGTATTTAGGTCGTGCTCAGGCTCAATTAGGAACTCCACAAGGCGACTCATTGAGCATCGTTAACCTTGAAAAAGCGGCTCCCTTAGATACAACAGAGAATTTATATCGTGAGATCGCGAAAAAGTATTATGAATCAAAACGATATGATAAAGCAGCTGATTATTATGCAAAAACCATCAAGAATGACAAGAAACCGTTAAATAACGATTACTTATTCAATGGCTTAGCTAACTATCAGTATGGTTTCCGGGTTGGTCGTGATACAACGGCAGCACCAATGGATACTGCTCAGATTCGTCAGGGAAGGCAGATGTACTTTATGCGGGCAGATTCTGCTTTTGGGCAAATGGCACAACAAGTTGAAAAGACGGCTGGTGAGACTTATCCATTGGCTTACTACTATCGTGGCCAAGCAACGTACTACGCCTACCCATCAGCAATTTCGCTATCGACAGGCGCAGCCGTACCGTTTTACGAAAAATTCATCGAATTAGCCAATGCAGAAACAGATGCGACTAAAAAGCAAAGCTATCAGAAGAACCTGGTAACTGCCTACAAATTCTTGGCGTCGTACAATCTGGCCAAAAAGGATGATGTAAAGGCAAAAGAATATTTTAATAAGGTACTTGAGATAGACCCGAACGACGCTGACGTCAAGAAAGCGCTGGAAGGTCCTAAAGCGGCCCCTGCACCGGTTAAGCCTGCGCCAAAGGCTCCTGTCAAAAAGAAAGAAGCCGGTAAATAATAGAAAATACAGATTGATAATGATAAAAGCGTAGGTTTGATACCTGCGCTTTTATCATTTATAGATAATATGCGTGTGACTATCAGCGAATACAGTTTATATTCTCAATGGGTATCGTAACTTTGCGGGCGCAATTTTTTTGACTGACCGATACTGACATTACCCTAAAAGCCGTATGCTTAATCTTGTACTGTTTGGCCCACCGGGTGCCGGGAAAGGAACCCAAAGTGAAAATTTAATTCAGAAGTATAATCTGGTTCATTTATCAACTGGTGATTTATTAAGATCGCAGATTGCCGCCGGCACTGAGCTTGGCTTACGGGCAAAGCAACTTATGGACCAGGGTTTATTAGTGCCAGACGAAGTAGTGATTGGTATGATTGAGAGTAAATTACAGGATAACCAATCAGTTGCTGGATTTATTTTCGATGGGTTCCCACGAACAGTACCGCAGGCAATTGCCTTGGATCAGCTCCTAAGTCAGCATGAAACAAAAATAAACGTTATGATTGCGCTTGTTGTGGATAGTGAAGAACTAACACGACGTTTGTTACTCCGGGGACAAACCTCTGGACGACCCGATGATCAGAACGAAGAATTAATTCGACGGCGGGTTAAAGAATATAATGACAAAACCGCTCCGGTGGCTGATTACTACAGTCAACAGGGGAAATTCGCAACAATCGACGGCATCGGCGAGATTGACAGTATTTTTAAGGAAATCTGCCATCAAATTGATGAGTCACTTTTGCGGTAACTATTCTATATGGCTTCATCAAATTTTATTGACTACGTAAAAATAAATTGTCGTTCGGGTGCGGGCGGAGCTGGATCAGTTCATTTCCGCCGAGAAAAACATACCCCCCAGGGAGGTCCAGACGGAGGTGATGGTGGCCGGGGCGGGCATATTATTCTACGTGGCAGTTCACAACTCTGGACTCTTCTGCATTTAAAATACCGGAAACACGTTAAGGCGGGTAATGGTGTAGCCGGTGAGGGCGGTCGACGCAGTGGTGCTCAAGGTGAAGACGTAATTTTAGAAGTACCACTTGGTACAATTGCCCGAGATCCGGAGTCGGGCGAGAAATTAGCCGAAATAACGGAAGAAGGCCAGGAAATTATACTATTTCCTGGTGGTCGGGGTGGTTTAGGAAATGACCACTTTAAGTCTGCCACTCAACAAGCTCCCTATTATGCTCAACCGGGCGAATCGGGTAGTGAAGAGTGGGTAGTATTGGAATTGAAATTACTAGCCGATGTAGGATTAGTTGGCTTCCCGAACGCAGGTAAATCCACCCTGCTATCTGTTTTATCAGCTGCCCGGCCTGAAATTGCCGATTATCCTTTTACAACCCTCGTTCCTAATTTAGGGGTCGTAGCGTATAGAGATTATAAATCATTCGTAATGGCCGACATTCCGGGTATTATCGAAGGTGCTTCACAAGGTAAAGGTTTAGGGCTACGTTTTTTACGTCATATTGAACGAAATTCGATATTACTATTTCTAATTCCGTCTAACAGCGAAAACATTAGACAGGAGTATAATACACTCCTGAATGAATTACGAGAATTTAATCCTGAGTTAATGGATAAAACTCGTTTGCTGGCTATAACAAAAATGGATCTCATTGATGAGGAAGCCCGCCTGAAACTCGAAGATGATTTGCCTAAAAAGGTTCCTGTTGCTTATATTTCGGCAGTTAGTCAATCCGGTTTAGACGAATTAAAAGATATTATCTGGCAAAATCTGACAACAACCGAGCCAGTCTGATAGTACGCACCCACATCTATCAGCAATTAACCTGACTGGTCGCACTTTTAACTATTATGAAATACTTTTCCGTAGCCATTGGTACGGCGTTTATTTGGCTGCTTCCTCTTTTAGCAATAGCTCAGATTCAGGTTTCCTTCCCTACTAGCAGGGCAGTTCTCCAACGAAATAACGCAAATCAAGCCACCATCCGCATAACTGGTTATTATACATCATCAGTTACACGGGTCGAGGCACGCTTGCAAGCACGTGATGGCCAGGGTACTTCGTCAGATTGGCACACAATTCAGGATAATCCGACCGGTGGCGTATATGCTGGTGATGTAACAGGAGTGGGGGGATGGTACAACCTCGAAGTTCGGGGTATGAACGGCGATCAACAAGTTGGCAATACAACTACAATTGAACGGGTAGGCATTGGCGAAGTATTTATTATTGCGGGGCAATCCAATGCACAAGGTATACACCAAACAGCACCTAATCCACTAAATGACCGGGTTAACTGCGTAAATTATCGATATCCAGACACAGGTTTTCCCAATGACCCACCAACGCCTGTTTTTACTCAGCTTGATAATTCACCGGGTTTTACAATTGCGCCCAGGGGTGTTGGAAGCTGGTGCTGGGGTCAATTAGGAGATATTTTAGTAAAACGCCTGAATGTACCCGTTATGTTTTTCAATGCAGCGTTTACCGGTACATCTTCTCAAAACTGGCGGGATACTGCTCCAGAAGGAGGTATAACTTACGGGCCAGGTGGTGCTTACCCAGCACGCCAACCTTACATTAACTTAAAAATTGCTTTACAATTTTATGCCAATACATTGGGCTTACGGGCCATACTTTGGCACCAGGGTGAAACAGATAATCTAACTGATGTTCCAACTTTACAGTATGTAAATAACTTGCAGTTTACGATTAGCCAGTCGCGCCAGGATTACAATAAGAATATGGCTTGGGTAGTGGCCCGAGTTAGTTACGGCGATTATATAGGCGGTGTTGATCAGGCAGTTATAGCCGGTCAGAATACAGTTATCAACTCAACGGCTAATGTATTTGCAGGACCAAATACCGACGTTATTCAGGTACCTCGCAAACGGCCCCCTCTCAACGAAGAAATAGGTCTACATTTTGACTACGATGGCCTTGTTGACGTTGCCAATGCCTGGAATGCTAGCTTGACCGATTCGTTTTTTCAAAATGCAACACCTGTAAGCGCAGTTCTCCCTCCTACTATTTCAGTATCCTGTGCCACTAATAATAATCTAACCTTTACCGTAAACGGCAACTATCCAACTGTTCAGTGGGATTCGGGTGAGTCAGGGAATACCCTCACTAAAGGGGCAGGTACATATCGGGCAAAAATTAAAGATGCTTTTGGCAATACAGTCTTTTCGGGGCAAATACGAGTAGCCGATTCTCCAGTAGCCACCGTTGTCGACAATCGTCCACCTTCTGTATGCATTGGCAGTAGTTTATCATTGACAACTAATTACGATAACATAACGTGGGTAAATCAGCAGAATGATACAAACGTATCTACTTCCCGACTATTCTCTACCAATGCTGCAGGTGCTTATTATGTTCGTTATCGTGATGTAAGCAGTTGCGATTTTACATCTAATATTCTGAATGTTACCGTAAATCCGTTGCCGGCTACCCCTACTATTTCGAACGAAAAATCGACAACATTTTGCCAGGGTGATAATACATCACTACGAGCTAGCGCCGACAATATCCAATATAACTGGAGCGATGGGCAAAAAAATAAAGTCGTTAGCATAGGTAACTCAGGGTCTTATTTCCTCACGGTAACCGATCAAAATGGCTGTACATCAGCCCAATCAAATACCATTATTGTAACAGCAAACCCTGTACCAGATAAACCAATTATTTCGGCAAACGGGCCAACTACGTTCTGCGCAGATCGAAACGTTACCCTAACGGCTCCTCAGAACGCGGCTTATATCTGGACGAGTGGACAAACAAGTCAGACTCTCACTCTCAACCAGTCTGGTAGTTTTGCGGTTCGTACCAGTAACCAATTTGGTTGTACATCAGTCCAATCCGATGTTATAACACTTAAGGTGAACCCTTTACCGCAAACTCCTTCCGTTACAGCTAGTGGAGCAACAACATTTTGCGATGGTAATCGGGTTACTTTGAATGCAAGTAGTTCAAATGACGTAATCTGGTCCAGTGGGCAGACTGATAAAGGTATTACCGTTGCCATATCAGGTAATTATGCTGTGCAGGCTCGTGATCAGAATGGTTGTCTGTCGCCTTACTCAACCGTATTAGCGGTGAAAGTAAATCCACTCCCCGCAACTCCAACCATTCTTGCTAACCCATCTCCAATAATTTGCGAGGGCGATAAAGCCACCTTACGGATTGATGGACCCTATACAGTTTATTGGAGTACCGGCGATTCAACGCAGCGCATCACAACTGCTTCTGCAGGCACGTATTCGGCAAAAGTCCGCGACGCAAACGGATGTATATCCGCTCAGGCAGGCGCCATTACCGTTGAATTAAGGCCACTTCCTCCCTCGCCCACCATTAATGTTATTGGAACATATACACTTCAGGCGGTAAGCTCTACGAACGGAACCCAGTTTCGCTGGCGTTTAGGAAGTGATTCACTGGCTGCCCAAACGTCCATTATAAAAGCAAACCAATCTGGTAGCTACACAGCCCGCTCATCTATCGTTTATGAACCAGCGGTAACCTGTTTTTCCCTACCATCGTCTCCCTTTACGTTTACTATTGATTTGACCAACAAAGGACTAAGTATTTATCCGAATCCTAATCCAGACAAGATTATAACACTGGAAACACAAGCAAACTTAATCAACGCAGTTGTCACAATTTACACCCTGAGCGGCCAAGTGATTTTAACTTCCGTTGTTCCTTCCTTCGACGAACGGAAACAACTTGTTCTAACAGGCATGCAATCTGGTTCTTATATCCTCCGCGTTCAATCGTCCGATTTTGATGTTTCCAAACGAATTATACTTGGGTTGTAATATTAATCATACATAGACCGTTTAATCATAGATATTAGCCTTAATTTTGCATTTTACCGGGAAAGCGTGCGAGTGTTAAGGCTGTTGAATGGTAATGAAAATCGGTGTGATTTTTGCACGTGTTTTTCGTTACTGCCCGCCACAGATAGTATCATAAAAGGGGGTTATTGAAAAACAACAAATGAGCAACCGTTATTTTCTAATACACTTATTGGCGTTCGGTTTGATAACCATGAGTACGCATGTATCGGCTCAGAATGCCCCTCAAGTACTCAAAATTACATATCCAGAAAGTCGGGCAATTTTCCAGCGTGAAAACGACAATACTAGTACAATTTATTTATCAGGCAGTTTATACCAACCGGTTGATAGCGTCCAAGCTCGTGTGCAGATAGAAGAGACGGGACAAGGCCTGAATACGAACTGGATCACCATCCAGCGAAATCCACAAGGTGGGATTTTTCAAGGTTCTATACGGGCAAAAGGCGGCTGGTACCGGCTCGAAGTACAGGCTTTTGTTGGAGGAACAGCTATAAGCAGCGATGTAGTCCGCAAAGTCGGGATTGGCGAAGTGTTTATTATAACGGGGCAATCCAACGCGCAGGGATTCCAAAATTTCGGTGCCACAGGTGCTACTGATGATCGAGTCAATTGTGTAATGTATGACAACACTACCGCAAATTCTCTAGGCGATCCCCCAGCGCCCACTTTTCAGCAATTAGGAGCCACCTCAATAATTGGACCACGTGGCCAGAGTGCGTGGTGTTGGGGTTATCTAGGTGATTTACTCGTCAAACAATATAATGTCCCCGTCTTATTTATCAATACAGCCTGGGCAGCAACTTCTATTCAAAACTGGCGGGAAAGCGCGGACGGGCAGATTACAAAAAATTTATTTGCTCTGGGTACACCCAACGAAAACTTCCCGCCCGGAATGCCCTATGCTAATCTGGTAATTGCGTTACGATATTATTGCTCACTTCAGGGATTACGTGCTGTATTATGGCAACAGGGAGAATTCGATAACTTTCCGTTACACTCCACCAGAAAAGATTACGCCAGCAATATGCAGTATATGGTTAATAGGACCCGTTCTGACACAGACCGGTTTCCAGCTTGGGTATTAGCCAGATCATCTTTTATCAACGGTCAAGTTAGTCAGGATATCATTCAGGCTCAGAACGACGTCATTAATACGTACAATAATAACGTCTTTGCCGGCCCATTTACTGACAATATCCAGATTCCACGCTTCGACGATGTTCATTTTGGTAACAGAGCCACAAATAACCCCGGCGACAAAGGGTTGAACGATTTAGGTCAGGCATGGTATGAGAGTCTTAATCCTATTTTCTTTTCTAGCTCTCGTCCGCTTCCACCCCTTCCACAACCCGTTATTAATGTCACTTGTGGAACAGCAAGTAATAATATAACGCTGAGTTTACCCAGTTTATACAAATCATATGCCTGGAACTCAGGACAGACAACTCAAAACATCACGGTTACTCAACCAGGACTCTATCGCGCTGTATTAAAAGACAAGGTAGGTAACACCTATTTATCGCCGGCTCTCGATGTACAAGCTCCTATCCAACCAGCAACACCAACCATTTCACTGGCCAGTCAACCTGGCAAAGTAGTTGATAACCAACAGCAAATTTGCGCCGATTCCACCCTATCCTTACTGGCTAATACATCAGTCAATAGCACAGGCGTATGGAGTTTGAGCACGACGAATACAATTAGTAAAGCAATTACATTGAGTAAAGCAGGGGTGTATTCGTTGCAGGCAGTAAACGTATATGGGTGTAAATCAGCCCAGGCTGCCAGCATAAACTTAACGGTACGGCCCAAAGTACCAACGCCGACTATTGAACAAATCGGTGCCTATAGCTTACAGGCAGTATTGCCAACACCAACGGGTGGACAGCCTGATTTATTCGACTGGCGACGGGCTACAGAAGTAATTCCGCAAAACGGCGCGGTGGTCAAGGTAATCGTTTCTGCTAGTTACTCGGCCCGTACCAAGTCAACGTACACATTAGCAAATGGGCCTAGTCTTACGTGCTACTCAGATTATAGCATTCCTAAAGCATTCACATTCGACCGGTCGAATGGTGGTTTAAGTATTTATCCGAATCCCTCAACCACCGGTTCTGTTACGATTGAAACCATCGAAGATCTTGCAAATGCCAGCGTTGGTGTCTTCTCACTTAGTGGCCAACAACTTTTTTCAAGCCAGATTCCTTTACTAAATGAACGCAAAGCGATTGACCTTTCGGGTTTGTCTCAGGGAGTGTATCTTATCCGGGTGCGTTCAGCTGGTTTTGACATTTCTCGACGTGTTATTATCAGTCGCTAACCATTTTTATCTTATCTGTAAGCAGAAGCCATTTCTCACCAGAAATGGCTTCTGCTGTTATAGCTTCTTTAACCTGCTTATATAGGGTTGATAAAACAATACTTGTGGCTTATCTTTGGAAGATCGTCAGCGTAACGCCGACGCGTAAATAAATGGGCTTATTGGTTTTATCGCTACCTTTGCCCCGATCCAGTCAACATATCAATATGAACGCAACCTACATCCCGGCCGATTATTTGCCGGTACTAATTCAATTGGGTCTGGCGCTTGGTTTCATCATTACAACGATGATTGTAACCCATTCTATTGGACCTAAACGGCACAGCCAGAAAAAGGATGATCCGTTCGAGTGTGGCATCCCCGTTCATGGTGATGCTCGTACACCCATTTCTATTAAATATTTTCTGATTGCTATACTCTTCGTTTTGTTTGATGTAGAAGTCATCTTCTTATATCCCTGGGCGGTCAATTTCAAAGGCTTAGGAATGACTGGTTTCATTGAAATGGTTCTGTTTATGGGACTACTTCTAGCCGGTTTCTACTACGTTATCCGCAAAGGAGTTTTGAACTGGGAATAAGCTTTTTTAATGAATTTTAGAGCATATTTATTCGTTGTTATAGTAAGCAACACAACGTTTTATGGCAACTGATCTTAAATTGGCCGAAGCCCCTGCGAGTTACGATGGCCCAGGTTTTTCGGCTACCTCATTTGATAAAATTATTGGCTTAGCCAGGGCAAACTCGCTCTGGCCATTACCGTTTGCGACTTCCTGCTGCGGTATTGAGTTTATGTCAACCATGGCTTCGCACTATGATTTGGCACGCTTTGGTTCAGAACGACCAAGTTTTTCACCACGCCAAGCCGATATGCTGCTAGTAGCTGGCACAATCGCTAAAAAAATGGGGCCGATTGTAAAACAGGTTTACCTGCAAATGGCTGAACCCCGCTGGGTTATTGCCATTGGTGCCTGTGCATCGAGCGGTGGAATTTTTGATACATATAGCGTTCTACAGGGAATTGACCGTATTATCCCGGTAGATGTATATGTACCGGGTTGCCCCCCGCGTCCCGAACAAATTTTAGATGGTGTAATGCAGGTTCAGGAACTGGCTAAAAATGAGCTATTACGCCGTCGAAATACAGACGAATATCAGAAACTGCTGAATTCATATAGCATTCAATAGTAGAGACGTAAACGTTCGCGTCTCCTTCATCCATTCACTAATTGAAAATGCTGATCAACGAAGAAGTTGCGCAGATAATAATAAACCAGTTTGGCGAGACCGTTACGGATTTTGATGATCCGTATGACTTGTTAACGTGTTCGACCAGCCGGGACCAAATTTTCCCGCTAGTGAAATATCTGAAAGAGCACCAGACTCTGCAGATCGGTTTTCTTACCGATATAACAGCTGTTCATTATCCTGATTCGGATGGAAAAGAGTTCTGCGTCGTGTATCATCTGCACAGTTTAACGAACAATTTTCGGTTACGAATAAAAGTCTATCTGACTACGAATGATGTTCATATTCCAACCTTGATTCCCCTGTTTGCTGGCGCAAACTGGATGGAACGCGAAACCTTCGACTTATTCGGTATCATCTTCGACGGTCACCCTGACCTGCGTCGAATTCTGAATATGGAAGAAATGGACTACCACCCGATGCGTAGAGAGTATCCGCTCGAAGATGCGACTCGGGAAGATAAAATTGATGCACTGTTTGGACGATAATAAATGGTGAAAGAGTGAAACCGGGCTACCGGTGCGGTGCGATTAAGAAGCGCCCTATCACTCTTTTACTTGTTTGCCCTTTCGCTCTTAAAATATGGTTTCTGAAGAACTCGATATAGCCCCGAAGAATGTTCCGGCCCGAAACGATAACGGTCCGATTCAGTACGTCAATGAACTGACGACGCTTAACCTCGGCCCAACTCACCCCGCCACGCACGGCATTTTTCAGAATGTCCTGCAAATGGACGGCGAAAAAATTGTGTCGAGTGAACAAACAATAGGCTACATCCACAGGGCGTTCGAGAAGATTGCTGAACGTCGGCCGTTTTACCAGATTACTACCCTTACCGACCGAATGAATTACTGTTCGTCGCCCATTAACAACATGGGATGGCATATGACAGTTGAGAAATTGCTGGGTGTTGAAGTTCCAAAGCGAGCACAATACATTCGGGTTATTATGATGGAGTTGGCCCGTATTTCTGACCATCTTATTTGTAATGGCATTTTGGGTGTAGATACCGGCGCGTTCACGGGTTTTCTATACATCTATCAGGAACGCGAGAATATCTATGAAATATACGAAGAAGTTTGCGGAGCCCGATTAACGACTAATATGGGACGTATCGGCGGTATGGAACGTGATTTATCACCAACAGCCATTCGCAAGATCAAAGAATTACTGGTTCGTTTCCCCAAAGTGCTGGCCGAGTTTGAAAATCTGTTTAATCGCAACCGCATTTTCATGGATCGCGTTGTTAATGTCGGCGGGATTTCGGCAGAACGCGCGTTGAGTTACGGTTTCACCGGTCCAAACCTACGAGCTGCGGGTGTTGATTATGACGTTCGGGTCATGAATCCTTACTCGTCCTATGAAGACTTCGAGTTCGATATTCCAGTTGGACAGAGTGGTGATACATACGACCGTTTTATGGTTCGAAACGAGGAGATGAAGCAAAGTCTGCGTATTATTCAACAGGCCATAGACAATCTTCCCGAAGGCTCCTATTTTGCCGATGCTCCTCAATATTATTTACCTCCAAAACAGGAAGTATATAAAAACATGGAAGCCCTTATTTATCACTTCAAAATTGTGATGGGTGAGATTGATGCACCCGTTGGTGAAGTGTATCATGCGGTTGAAGGCGGCAATGGTGAGTTAGGCTTTTACCTCATTAGCGACGGTGGACGGACGCCATATCGACTACACTTCCGCCGTCCCTGTTTTATATATTATCAGGCGTATCCCGAAATGTGTAAGGGCTTAACGCTGTCTGATGCTATTGTGATTATGAGTAGCATGAACGTCATTGCAGGCGAACTGGATGCATAAACCTGCCAACAAACTATGACAACCGAAACAAATAACTCTGCCGTGCAATTCACGCCTGAGCGGATTGCGAAAGCGCAGGAAATTATTGCCCGTTATCCGGAAGGCAAACAAAAATCGGCCTTATTACCTCTTTTGCATGTGTTGCAGGAACAGGAGGGCTGGACCAGTCCTGAAGGGATGGATTATGTAGCTCGTATGCTCGATATTCAGCCCATTGAAGTGTATGAGGTAGCATCCTTTTATAGTATGTACCACCTCAAACCCGTTGGTAAACACGTTATTGAATACTGCCGAACGGGACCTTGCTGCCTTATGGGGGGAGAGGAAGTATATGCACACTTGAAACAACGACTCGGTATTGAAACCGGACAAACGACTGTAGATGGTCAATTTACCATCAAAGAAGTAGAGTGTCTGGCGGCTTGCGGTATGGGACCGGTGTTTCAGGTTCGAGAGAAATATTACATGCACCTCACCAACGAACGCGTAGACGAGATCATAGACGAATTGTCGAAATAACCCATACATGGCGACCAAAATACTTACCGAACATATCAACGTTCCTGGCATTGAGACCTTTGATATGTACCGGAAGCAGGGCGGCTACACGGCCGTAGAAAAGGCAATAAAGACAATGACGCCCGAAGCCATTGTTGAGGAAGTAAAAAAAGCGGGCGTTCGTGGCCGGGGTGGAGCCGGATTTCCGATGGGCATGAAGTGGAGCTTTCTGGCTAAGCCGGAAGGTGTTCCCCGTTATCTTGTCTGTAATGCTGATGAGTCGGAACCGGGCACATTCAAGGACCATTACCTGATGAAGAATATACCTCATTTGCTTATTGAGGGAATGATTATTTCATCATTTGCACTAGGAGCCAATAAGTCATTCATCTACGTAAGAGGTGAATTGATGTATGTTATCCATATTCTGGAGAAAGCTATAGCCGAAGCAAAAGCGAAAGGTTTTTTAGGTAAAAATATTCTCGGCAGCGGCTACGACCTTGAGTTGATCGTTCAACCGGGTGGGGGTGCTTATATCTGTGGTGAAGAAACAGCTTTGCTCGAATCACTGGAAGGCAAACGAGGTAATCCACGTAATAAACCACCATTTCCTGCCGTAAAAGGCCTGTATCAAAGCCCAACTGTAGTTAATAACGTTGAATCAATTGCAACAGCCGCCTGGATCATCAACAACGGTGGCGACGCTTACGCCAATATTGGTATTGGACGCAGTACGGGTACTAAATTAATTTCGGCATCAGGTCATATCAATAAACCAGGTGTTTATGAAATTGATTTGGGCGTTCCGGTTGAAGATTTTATTTATGCTGATGAGTGGTGTGGCGGCATCCGGCCGGGGCATAAATTCAAAGCACTCGTTGCGGGTGGTTCATCAGTCCCTATTCTTCCTGCCAATCTAGCCTTAACGCTGGCGAATGGTGAAAAACGGCTAATGAGCTATGAATCACTATCAGATGGTGGTTTTGCTACGGGCACTATGCTTGGTTCAGGTGGATTTATCGTCTTCGATGAAACAGCTTGTATTGTGCGAAATACGTGGAATTTCTCGCGTTTTTATCATCATGAATCCTGTGGACAGTGCAGTCCGTGCCGCGAAGGAACGGGGTGGATGGAAAAAGTCCTGCACCGCATCGAATACGGTCATGGTCATCAACAGGATATTGATTTGTTAGTTGATGTCGCTAAAAAAATTGAAGGAAACACCATTTGCCCACTTGGCGATGCGGCCGCCTGGCCGGTTGCTAGTGCTATCCGACATTTCCGGGATGAGTTCCAGTGGCACATTGATAACCCTACCGAAGCAACCCAGCCGGGTGCGGTTTATCGGGGTGAGATGGCATTAGTGTAACTATAGTATGGCTGGAAAGCCACTCAGTAATGATTGATTTGTGGCTCCCCAGCCACACTACGATATATGGAAGACGTAAAGCCGCAACTCTTAAAAGTCACTATCGACGGAATTGAAGTCGAAGTGGAGCCAGGTACGACCATTTTGCAGGCCGCTCGTAAGATTGGTCCAGCGGTAGCTCCCCCAGCCATGTGTTACTACCAGCCGCTAAAAGGTAGCGGAGGTAAGTGCCGAGCGTGTTTGGTACGGGTGGCAGCCGGGTCAGCGAAAGACCCTCGTCCAATGCCAAAACTGGTGGCGTCATGCCTGACAGCCGTGCAGGATGGTATGATTGTTGAAAACGAAACCAGCCCTCAAGTAATTGACGCCCGCAATGGTATAGTTGAATTTCTGTTGCTTAATCATCCGCTCGATTGCCCTGTTTGTGATCAGGCCGGCGAGTGTGATCTTCAGAACTTTGCCTTCGATCATGGTAAATCGACTACCCGTTACGAAGAAGATCGCCGGACGTTCGAAAAGAAGGATATTGGCCCATATATACAGTTGCACATGACGCGTTGTATTCTGTGTTATCGTTGTGTTTACACGGCCGATCAGATTACAAATAAGCGCGTTCATGGCGTGATGAATCGGGGCGATGCCTCTGAGATTAGCACCTATATCGAGAAAGCGATTGACAACGATTTTTCGGGTAATGTGATCGACGTTTGCCCGGTTGGTGCGCTGACCGACAAAACGTACCGTTTCAAAAATCGGGTGTGGTTCTCAAAACCCGTTGATGCGCACCGCAATTGCCCAACTTGCTCAGGTAAAGTGACCCTATGGTATCGGGGCGAAGAAGTGATTCGTGTGACTGCCCGAAAAAATGAGTGGAGTGAAGTGACCGAGTTTATCTGTAACACATGCCGCTTTGAAACGAAGAAAACTAGCGACTGGACTATCGAAGGCCCAACGAAAGTATCGCGGAGTTCGGTTATATCGGCCAATAAATACAGAGCCGATACGATCAAGCCAAGTTTCGGAGAGCGGATGGCTGCTGCTGATTACAAGCAAATTCATGATGAGCGTGACACGTCGCAGCTAGCTATTCAGCAATTACCCGCCGAACGTTTTGCGAAGTTATTACCCTCGGCTTTAGAACCAGAACCTTGATCGTTTATAGTCTTTACAGCCAGAGCCAACTAATTAATGCGCTGACCGTAAACATAAGGCTGTAATTCGTAAACCATAAATTATACAATGGACTTAACCGTATTGCTCGTTAAAGGGTTGATTATCCTGGCTATTTTCGGGATATCGCTTTTAATCGCGACTTACTCGACTTACGCCGAGCGCAAAGTTGCCGCATTTCTTCAGGATCGTCTCGGCCCAAATAGAGCTGGCCCATGGGGTTTGTTGCAGCCCATCGCCGACGCTGGTAAATTATTTTTTAAAGAAGATTTCATTCCGTCGCAAGCCAGCAAGTGGCTGTTCATTCTTGGCCCAAGCCTGGCCATGCTGACTGCCCTTATGTCGAGTGCCGTTATTCCCTTTGGCGACAGCTTCCGATTTGTGAGTAACAATGTAAACTACAACGTAAACGTACAGGGGATTGAAATTAACATTGGGGTGTTATACATCTTCGGCGTTGTATCCCTTGGTGTGTATGGTGTTATGGTGGGCGGTTGGGCGTCAAACAATAAATTTTCTTTACTAGGTGCCATTCGGGCCGCTTCGCAGAATATTAGCTACGAAATTGCTTTGGGTCTGTCGCTTATTGCTATTTTAATGATGTCAGGTTCACTGTCATTGCGGGCAATTATTGATGAGCAAGCCAGCTTTTTCGAGTGGAATATATTTACGCAGCCACTAGGCTTCATTATATTTTTGACATGCTCTTTTGCTGAGTGTAATCGAACACCTTTCGATTTACCCGAGTGCGAAACAGAACTCGTTGGCGGCTACCACACAGAGTACAGTTCGATGAAACTTGGACTCTATCTCTTCTCCGAATACATCAACATGTTCGTCTCTTCGGCGTTCGTTTCATGTCTGTATTTTGGCGGTTTTCATTTCCCATTTATGAATGAAATTGGCCAGGCTCTCGAAAAATCATTGGGAGTGATAGCCGGTCATAATGTGGCAACGGTCATTGGTATCGTGGTTTTCTTCAGCAAAATTTTCTTCTTCATCTTCTTTTTCATGTGGGTTCGCTGGACATTACCACGTTTCCGCTATGACCAACTCATGAATTTGGGCTGGAAAACATTTATCCCGCTGTCGATTTTGAATGTTGTCTTGACTGGCGCAGGCTTGTTATACAATTTCAAATACGCCACTTGGTTGATCATCATTGTCTCTGTCATAATGGTTATGGTATCGTCGGCCCGAGCGCCAAAAGGCCAGGTTATCATACCACAGCAGTCATAACTATTGAGTAGTTAGTGATTAGTGGCAAGTTCCTGCTAATCACTGATAACTAACTACTAACCACTACGTTTATGCTATTAACTAATCGTTCAAAACAAGTCAGCAATAAGGAAATGACGCTGGCTGAGAAGATGTACTTGCCCGCTATCGTTAGTGGACTTGCCATCACCATCAGCCACTTTTTCCGTAAAAAGCCGACAATTCAATATCCTGAGGTAAAGAAATACCTTGGGCCAATTTACCGTGGTCATCACGTTCTGAAACGTGACGAACAAGGTCGGGAGCGTTGCACAGCTTGTGGGCTATGCGCCGTGGCTTGCCCAGCCGAAGCGATTTCTATGGTAGCCGCAGAGCGGAAAAAAGGCGAAGAAACGTTATACCGGGAAGAGAAATACGCTGCCGTATACGAAATCAATATGCTGCGCTGTATTTTCTGCGGCCTATGTGAAGAAGCCTGCCCAAAGCAGGCGGTTTACCTTCGCCATGATCGTATGGTACCGGTTTTCCAACAACGCGATGAGGTAATCTATGGCAAGGATCGGTTAGTCGAAAAAATGGATGACCGGTATGTGCGTATTGCCAATTCAGAAGTGAATACAACGCCAACCGAACCCAGCCTAACGAGGGCCGCTACCTAGCCAAACTTGCCTCTTCTTGTTCTCTATTTCATTGAGTTATGACTGAATTTATAAGCTTTTTCAAAGCCTTAACACCAACTGGCTACTTATTTCTGATTCTGACAGCACTGACTTTGTTCAGTGCTATTGGCGTTGTGACGGCTAAAAATCCGATTTACAGTGTCTTGGCGCTCATCGCCACTTTCTTCTGTCTATCAGGCCATTATATTTTATTAAATGCGCAGTTTCTGGCAGCAGTCAACATCATCGTGTACGCTGGTGCCATCATGGTCTTATTTCTCTTTACGATCATGTTCCTGAATTTGCGTAAAGACGATGAAGAATCGAAAACAAACCTGACCAAAATGGCCTCGGTTATTGTTGGTGGCCTGTTAATGGTCATGCTTATTACTATTTTCCGGGCCAAAAGTGCTCAGGTACCTGTAGTCAATCCAGCAACGTTCAGTGCAAAAACCGGGCTTGTCGAAAATCTTGGTCAGTTGCTGTACAGCGATTACATTTTGCCGTTTGAGTTGGCTTCTGTTCTATTTCTGATAGCGATGGTTGGCGCGGTTATGCTTGGTAAGCGTGAAGCTGGTGATCGCCATTTTTAACCCGTCCTATAAGGCAAAGCATTCTCACTGATTTAGTAAACTTTCCTTTTTTTAGCCGCTCATTGAGCGGCTTTTTTTATACCTATATCAAGCCTAATCGACACATTGATCGGTAAACATTGTAAGCTACAAAGAGATAAATTTGCTCGCACATTTACACTAAAAATCACATGGTACGATTCCTCCTCTTTTTCTTTTTTCTCGGAATAAAAGTCGCATCAGCGCAAAAGCCGTTGCTGACCGATTCCGTTTTAATAGAAGGCCATTATCGAACATTTCACTTTCTAAAAGCACCAAAGCCCAATGCATCGTTGATTTTCATCCTACACGGGTCTGGCGGAAACGGGCTGGGAATTAGAGAAGGAGCGAAAAAACTGGAGGAAAAATTGGACGATGAAAACCTACTGTTAGTTTATCCGGATGGGTATAAGAAGTACTGGAATGAATGCCGAAAAACGGCAAACACAGCCGCGAATCTGGAGAATATCAATGAAAATGCCTTCTTCGAAGAAATGATTAATTATTTCGACAGGAAATATTTGATCAATACAAAACAGGTTTTTGCTATCGGCACATCCGGTGGTGGTCATATGGCTTACAAACTTGCCCTGACTATGCCCGAAAAATTACGAGCCATAACGGCGCTAATAGCCAATCTGCCAGATACAAACAATCTGGATTGTCCCGAAAAACGAATAGCCGTTCCAGTCATGATTGTTAATGGAACCAGCGACACGGTTAATCCTTATGAAGGAGGTGAGGTGATAACAGGAAATATCAGTCTGGGACTTGTGCGATCAACTGAACGGACGTTCCAGTATTGGGCTAAGTTAGCCGGATATACACAGAAGCCCATAAAAGAATTGTTGCCGGATACGGATCCAAATGACCATAAAACAATCGAGCGTTATACCTATAAAGAAAAAGGAAAACCAGAGGTTACGCTTTTGAAAGTTATTGGGGGGAAACACGACTATCCTAACGACATTAACGTTTACCTTGAAGCCTTAAGCTTTTTCAAAAGACAATTAACACGTCAATTGGTTGTTGGCATTCAAGAGAAAAAATAGTATGCTTGCATAATAATTCACTAAGCATCTGTAATTTTTCGCCTGAAAAATGAGTTATTGCCTAGAATTACCTGCTTAAACAGTAAATCAACATCGCATTTATGGACGCATACATTGTAGCCGGATATCGTACAGCTGTGGGTAAAGCCCCACGCGGAGGCCTCCGTTTTACCCGCCCTGATGATATGGCGGCTGAAGTTATTAAGCATTTGTTGAACCAGGTTCCTACACTTGACCCGGCCCGCGTTGAAGATCTTATTGTTGGGAACGCCGTACCCGAAGCCGAGCAGGGCATGCAAATTGCGCGCTACATTGCCTTGCTGTCATTGCCTAACAGTGTGCCGGGAATGACCGTTAATCGGTATTGTGGGTCTGGCCTGGAAGCAATTGCCATTGCCTCGGCTAAAATTCACGCCGGACTAGCCGATTGCATTATTGCCGGAGGCACAGAATCTATGTCAATGGTACCGGTGATGGGCTGGAAAACAGCCCTCAACTACGATATTGCCAAAACCCATCCAGATTATTACATTGGTATGGGCCTAACGGCCGAACAGGTCGCCCAGCAATTCAATATTAGCCGCGACGCACAAGATCAGTTTGCCTACGAATCACACCAGAAGGCGTTGGCAGCTCAAAAAGACGGGAAATTTACCGACGAAATCGTTCCAATCAAGGTAAGTGAAACGTATTTCGACGCTGAAAGTAATAAGAAGAAAACCCGTGAGTGGACCGTCTCTCAGGATGAAGGCCCCCGTAAAGACACGAGTGCAGAAGGACTGGCCAAATTGAAACCAGTTTTTGCTGTTGGTGGATCGGTTACCGCAGGAAACTCGTCGCAAACGTCTGATGGAGCCGCCTTTGTGGTTGTCATGTCGGAGCGGTTGGTGAATGAATTGCATCTACAGCCCGTTGCTCGAATGGTATCATATGCTACGGCTGGTGTTGAGCCTAAAATAATGGGTATCGGACCAGTGGCAGCCATTCCCATTGCGCTTAAAAAAGCTGGTCTGAAACAGGACGATATCGATCTCATTGAATTGAACGAAGCTTTTGCCGCTCAATCGTTGGCCGTTATTCAGGAATTAGGCCTTGACCGTAACAAGATCAATCCAAACGGCGGAGCCATTGCTTTAGGCCACGCTCTTGGTTCAACCGGGGCGCGTTTATCCGTGCAGTTGTTGAATGAAATGCGTCGTCGCGATCAGAAATATGGAATGGTATCTGCCTGTGTAGGTGGTGGCCAGGGCGTAGCCGGGATTTTCGAACGATTGAATTAATCGACAGATAATATAAAACAACAATGCTGGCTACCAAACCTGTTTTATCGGGTTTGGTAGCCAGCATTGTTGTTTTAAAGAGGTTAAGAAGCAAGATATCTTACAGACATATCCAGTAGAATTATTTAATCAAAATTTATTATTAGTATGCTTGCATACTATTTTTGAAATGATTTTATTTGTTAACGAATTAGTATGCAAGCATAATAAACTCATTTCGATATGATTGCGACAGAACCAAAAGCTTCTATAAAAGGGGGCGAATTTCTGATCAAAGAAACACAAGCAGCACAGGTATTTATTCCTGAAGAATTTACTGAAGAGCAGCAAATGATTGCGGCTACCTGCCGCGAATTTCTGGAGCGGGAGATCTGGCCGCGTTTAAACGAAATAGACAATGCCAAATCTCCGGAGCTGATTTCGTCCCTGATGGACAAAGCGGGTGAGTTAGGCATTCTTGGCACATCAGTTCCCGAGCAATACGGCGGGTTCGGCACCAACTTCAACACGTCTATGCTAGTCGCTGAAGTGACGGGCGCAGGCCATTCATTTTCGGTAGCCTTATCTGCCCACACCGGCATTGGTACGTTGCCCATTGTGTATTATGGCAATGAAGACCAAAAGTCAAAATACTTACCCAAACTGGCATCTGGTGAGTGGAAAGCCGCTTACTGCCTCACAGAACCAGATTCTGGCTCTGATGCTAATTCGGGAAAGACCAAAGCAACGCTATCAGAAGACGGTATACATTATGTTGTGACAGGACAGAAAATGTGGATTACCAACGGCGGATTTGCGGATATTTACATTGTTTTCGCCAAAATTGGCGACGATAAAAACTTATCCGCATTCATTGTTGAACGTGGCTACGAAGGCATTGCAATGAATGAGCCGGAGCACAAAATGGGTATCAAAGGCTCCGATACGCGCCAAATTTTCTTCAACGATGTACA
>CAXVWN010000191.1:0-3569 GCA_964263725.1 Spirosoma sp. | reverse complement strand
ACCAATTGGTCGCATTTTCGTGGTTATTAATTCGCACATTGGTCAGATGAACGTTCGTGAAAGTGGCTGATCGGTCGAGGGCCGACATATCGAATGTGTTCCAGCCGCCCACATTACCAACCAGTAATTCATTGTTTTGAGTAAGGCAAAAACTCATCATGGTATTGTTCGAGAGTAAGCCATCGTTGACGGTAAATCGCCGAAAGGTGTTCTTCTTTTCGTCGAAGAGATGCAAGCCATCGAACGTACCAAGCCAGACCCGGCTCTGCGCATCAACAATCACCCGTCGGCATTCTATATCATAAATCCCGTCTTCTTCCGACCATGTTCGCAGGATTTTGCCGTCTTTGTTTAGTTTCATCAGGCCAACCCACCCCACTGCCCAAAAATTTCCGTTGGGGGCTTCGGCCATTTTTAAGAGACTTCTATCCGTTTTCATTTTTCGGAATGCATGCGCCGGCTCGTCGAAATAGAAAATTCCCTGACCGGTAGTCAACCAGACCCGCCCCCGGCTATCCTCAAGTATGTCCATGACCCAGTTGCCATTGGCAAAGAGTTGGGCCTGCGCGGCTTTCGACCATAAGTTGATTTCCTGATTGGTTTTAGGGTCGAGAACATGAACACTTTCGTAGTGATTAATAACCCAGAACCGATCTTTTCGATCAATCATGCCTAACGAATAGAAAGGGACTGAAAAGAACGTATGGTGAATGGTGAAGGGCGTTGGGAGGTATTTTTCGGTTACGGGATCGAATCGAAAAATGCCCTCGAACTGATTGTCTGATACGTCGGCTTTGCCATCTCGCCCAATTGCCCATTGGTTGCATCCAACCCAAAGCATATTGTCTTTATCCTGAATTAACCAGGTTGCTTCCGAGAAATCGGCGTGTTGAGGGAATTTGTAAAACGTACTTTTGTTCGTCGTCCGATTCCATTTGTAAAGGCCCTGATAAGCAACGGCCAGCCAAAACGTTTGCCCCGTTGGGTCTGATTTGTCGTTCAGGATGGCATTTACGGGGTGAGTTTTTATCGGAATGAGGTTCGTTTTAACAAACTGATTATGAGGATCGTATTTCAGAAGACCTTCTGACGTGCAGACCCAAAGGATACCCGTTTTGCGACTATAGACAATATCGAAAACATTATGTTTTTGGGGAATCAGATTGTCGAAAAATGTAAACTGCTCCGTATCGGGTCTGAAAACGCCTAATCCCTTATCGGAGCCAACCCAGAAAATGCGTTTTCCCGTTTCGTCAGTTCCTTCGCAAACCGTTAGCAGGATGAAATCCCGATATTGATAGGTTTTTGCTTTCCCGGTTCTGGTGTCGTATTGCAATAAGCCCTGTCCCTCGACGGCTCCCCAGATTTTTTCATCCTTGCCAATAAAGCCTTTTCGAAAGACTAAATGGGTAGGGGTATTCAGTTGCGGGCAGTCTAAACCCAATTTGCAAATTAGCTTATTTGCTTTCCTGTCAAATTTAAACAAGCCAACTTCCATGCCTAGTACCCAAACGTTTCGATGGTTGTCTTCCACAAAACTACCTTTGTTATAAATGAAGGTAGTTTTCGTCATAGGGTAGCGGTAATTTGTGTTGGTGGCCGGGTCATACCGGTTGATGCACTCCCGATCTGAAAACCAAATGTTTCCGAACGAATCGGCAAATGTATTATACGCTCCTCCTTCGGTAAAGCCCACCACTGTCTTAGCTTTTAGGGAGTTAGCATCTATTTTAACTAATTTCTCTTTGTTGGTGGAGCTATACATATTGCCGGTTTTGTCGGCGGCTACGCCATACACACCGACACGGCTAAGGCGCTGAAAAGTATAACCATCGTACCGGCTAAGGCACTTCCGCGTACCAAACCACATAAAACCGCTGGTATCCTCAACCGCACACTCGACCGAGCGACTGGGCAGGCCATCGCGGTCGGTAATGTGCTCAAACGAGATGTTTGGCAGTTGAGAGTAGCCCACACTACTAATGAGCAGGAGCAAAGCCAGCAGTAGTCGCATTAGTTGTTATTAGGGCAAGTTTTAAAGCCGTTATTAATAAAAAAGGTCTTTTTGGCTGTATTTTTTATACTGTATAATGCTGTAGTAGCTAATTCTCTGGCCCATCTATTGTTGGCACCACTGCCAACAGTAGCGGCTGTGCCGTCTGTTGTCATATCCATCTGCGGGCAATCGCCAGCTACTTTCCACTGATTTCCTGGCCCCCATTCCCAGACCATCCAACCGATACCAGCATTAGTAGCCCGTTCTGCAAATTGCTGATAGTCAACCATCCCTGCGTTTGAGCACGGGCTAACGGTTTGACTTCCCGTCCAGGCACCATATTGAGATAGCTCACCTATTACGATGGGTAAAGGTGTGGCGAGCGAACTAATTTCATTGAATGCGTTCTGGATGGTGGTAGGGTGGGCGTCCGTATAGGATTTAGGCCAATAGGCGTGGAAGGAAAAAATCAGGTTATGGAGCGAGTCGGCCGTAACCATGTCGGGACCTTTCTCCGCAAAACAATGCAGGCTTTTGCCCCGGTCCATTCCGTCAATCATGAGTGGTACCTGGATACCTGCCCGACGTAACTGGCGAACTACATTCTTATAAGCGGTGGCAAATGTATCCAGATCAGCGGCAACAGTTTCATTTCCGCCATTTTCCTCGCTCCTGGCTGCTTCGTTGGCAATATTGATGATAAGGTGAGTTTGGTGTTTTCTGATAATTTTTACTACATCAGGATTTGACCAGTAGCCTACGTACTCACTGAGTTTTGAGAATCCACCATCGCTGGTAGTGGTGTAATCCCAAAGGCCCACAATAGGGATAAGTTTATTGGTTTTGGCATTCGTAATTATTCGGTCTAAACGATCCGTACTCGTAGAAGATAAATCGTTGTCGTTCCGCATTTGCCAGGAAATACGAACGCAGTTAGCACCTGTTTTGGCACTTTGTGCGAAACTCCGGGCGCCATCGGGGTCAATATTGTCGAAATAAACCATCTTATTCACACCCTTCAGAATCACCGGCGAGCCACAAGGGTCAAGTAATTGGTTGCCGTTGGTTTGAAAGGTAAGTGTTTTAAAACCACAGAAAGGTGGACACGTGAGTTCAGTGCGGAGTTGCCCAAAGCTCAACATCTGGCTGATAATTACCAGAACGAGACTCCAGAAGAGAGATTTTCGATTCATTTGTGTAGAATGAGGTTACAAATTACTGGTAAGTTATCGGAATATTTATGATTACTGTTGTTCCTGCCGCAATACCCGTTTTGTCGGCTAAGTCCATGATCTCTACCTGCGTATGGGTGTGATAGAATTGATTGATGAGGTCAATGCGGTCGGCGGTGAGCTTCATGCCAAAGGATTTATTGTGGGTTGCCGATTTGCTCTTGTACTCGATTGCTTTAGCCCGACCCACCCCGTTGTCGGTAATTTCGATGTGCAGTAGGTTTGCCTGTGGTTGCTGCACGATTACCTGCACCAGGCCACCCTCCTCCTTGTGCATCAGCCCGTGCCAGATGGCATTCTCCACAAAGGGCTGTAGCAACAGGGGCGGAATCTGGATCGAG
>CAXVWN010000190.1:0-9326 GCA_964263725.1 Spirosoma sp. | reverse complement strand
CAAGCGGAAGACGTTCCCCGCGATATGACTTCGTATGTGGATTCGGACGGTAATCGCTATGATTTTGGGTTTGGTCTGAACTGGAAAGGCGTTATAAAAGATGCCCGCACATCGAAGTACAAACAGGCGGTAATCACCCTGAAGTAGGCGATTATTTTGTCATGGCTCCGGGTCAGATAACTGAAGCCATAACGAAAATGCTCCATTGCTGGAAACCCTGTATGTGGTGTCGGTTATTAGTAACCGACAAGTTAGGTTTCTCAAAACCTACTTACATTGTCTAATAGTAGGTTTTGAGAAACCTAAAGTGGCAGCTTTAAGAAGCTGCCACCACGATACAAGATTTAGTCGCGGTCGCGTAAATTGGTTTTCTCTGCATTTGGCAACAAACCCTGAATAAGCTCTATGAATAACATACGCCATCTCGTTGTATCTGCTCTTTTTTTCCTGACCGGACTGGTGTCGGCGCAAACTACTAAGCAGGATAAACTCCTTTTTGGCGTAGCTTATTACGACGAATACATGCCGTATGAGCGTCTGGATAAGGATATTCAGATGATGAAGGAGACGGGTATCAATGTGGTTCGCATTGCTGAATCGACATGGAGTACGGTAGAGCCTCAGGATGGCGTGTTCGATTTTTCGCATATCGACCGCGTGCTGAACGCGATGCATAAAGCCGGAATACAGGTTATTATTGGAACGCCTACGTACGCCGTGCCGACCTGGTTGGTTAAAAAATATCCCGATGTTCTGGCTACGACTCCGCAGGGACAGAACCGATACGGCGCCCGCCAGAATATGGATATTGCCAATACGCATTTTCGTTTTCATGCCGAACGCGTCATTCGGAAGATCATGGAACATGTAAAAGATCATCCGGCTATTATTGGGTATCAGGTCGATAACGAAACAAAGCATTACAACACAACAGGCGCTAATGTTCAGGCACTTTTTGTTCAGTACATGAAGGAAAAATACAAAACGCTGGATGTTATCAACAAAACGTATGGACTGGATTACTGGAGTAATCGGATCAATAGTTGGGACGATTTTCCATCAACGGTCGGTACCATCAACGCCAGTTTAAGTGCCGAGTTTGCCAAATTTCAGCGGAAACTAGTCACGGATTATTTGGCCTGGCAAGCAGGTCTTGTCAAGGAATACAAGCATCCCGGCCAGTTTGTTACCCAGAATTTTGATTTTGAATGGAGAGGGTATTCCTATGGTATTCAGCCCGATGTGGATCATTTTGCCGCAGCTCAGGCGATGGATATTGCCGGAGTGGACATCTACCACCCAACGCAGGATAAGCTTACAGGTAATGAAATTTCCTTTGGTGGTGACGTGACCCGATCTATGAAAATCGATGCGTCGGGCCATGGCAAAAATTACCTGGTGCTCGAAACCGAAGCGCAGGGATTTCCGCAATGGGTGCCGTATCCGGGGCAGTTGCGGTTGCAAGCGTTTAGCCATCTGGCATCAGGGGCCAATATGCTGGAATACTGGCACTGGCATTCCATTCACAACTCGGCCGAAACGTACTGGAAAGGGTTGCTAAGCCATGATTTTGAACCAAATCCTACGTACAACGAAGCTAAAACAATTGGCCGCGATTTTGGAAAACTCAGTTCCCATCTGGTTAATCTCAAGAAGACAAATAATGTTGCCATCCTCTTCAGTAACGAAGCCCTAACCGCCTTCAATGCGTTCAGTTTTGGCTGGGGTGCTCCCGAAAAATACAACGATGTGCTGCGCCCAATGTACGATGCTCTGTATCGTATGAATGTTGGCGTCGATTTTGTAGACCCGTCGAGCGCGAAACTGGAAAAGTATAAAGTGCTGCTTGTGCCCGCTCTATATGCCGCTTCGGATACGTTACTGGAACGGCTAAATCGCTACGTAAGAAACGGTGGGCACATCGTGTATACCTTTAAAAGTGGCTTCTCTGATGAAAATGTGAAAGTGCGAACCACTCGTCAGCCAGGAATTATTAATGAAGTCTGCGGTATTTATTACAGCCAGTTTACTATTCCGCAGAAGGTTTCGCTAAAAGATGACCCGTATAAAGTAGGTGCCGAAAACAACGGCGTCAAGACGTGGATGGAGCTTATCACACCCACTACCGCCAGCGTATTGGCGTACTACGACCATCCGGTTTGGGGTAAGTACGCGGCCATCACCCAGAACAAATACGGCAATGGACTCGCGACTTATGTTGGTTGTATAACGAGCGATGCTGTACTGAAAAAAATACTGGAAGACGCGCTGAAAAAAGTCGGTGTATGGGGAATTGACCAACAACTAGCATTTCCACTTATCACCAAGTCGGGCGTCAATCAGCAGGGGAAACGAATTCATTATTACTTTAATTATTCAGCCGCGCCGGGCTCCGTAACGTATCCGCACAAGGCCGGGAAAGAATTGTTTTCCAATACATCAATTACGCCAAACACGTCGGTATCGCTGGAGCCGTGGGGCGTAAAAATTGTGGAAGAGAATTAGTTGGGGTAGTTGTCTGCCAAATCGTATCAGCCGTTTATTCGTTCATATTCCACAAAGTCAAAAGCCACTTTGTGACGCTCATCGGCGGGGTGCGGTCGGCGGCTAATTTCCTGCCATTCGTGTTTATCAAAAGCGGGGAAATGTGTATCACCTTCGTAAGTCTGATGAATTTCGGTCAGGTAAAGTGTTGTGGCAATTGGTAAAGCCAGCTTGTAAATTTCGGCTCCGCCAATCACGAAAATCTCGTTGGTTGTACCCGTTGCTTTTTTTGCTTCTGCAACTGCATCGTCAAGCGTATGCACAACCGTTACGCCATCTGCGGTAAAATCCAGGTTTCGAGTAATAACAATATTGGTGCGATTGGGCAGCGGTTTGCCGAGCGATTCCAGCGATTTTCGTCCCATAATGATGGGATGATGGCTGGTTTTTCGTTTGAAAAAAGCAAAGTCGTCGGGCAAATGCCAGGGCATATCATTATCGCGGCCAATAACGCCGTTTTCGGCAACGGCGGCAATGAGACTTATTTTCATAGTTCAATGAGTAGGCGAATCGGATTTAGTTAACGCTTGATGAGTTTTATGGCAAAACCACCCCCTTTTGCTACACGCATTGGTAGGGCTGTTTGAGAGGTAACCGTCTTTTTCTCAATTACATAAGCCTCCGGATTGGTCTGCCAATCTGCATTGGCGGCATCCCGATAAATGATCGCTTCATAGGTTTTGCCCGCTTCCAAAAAGTCTAATGGAAGCGATAAATTACGGCTGTTCTCGTCGGTAATGGCACCAACAAACCAACTGGTACTGCCTTTTGCTTTACGGGCAATCATCACGTAATCGCCCGGTTCGGCAGCTATAATTTTGGTGTCATCCCAATCAACGGGTACATCGCGAATAAACTGAAGGGCATCCAGATGTCTTTCGTAGTTTTCGGGCAAATCCGCGGCCATCTGCAACGGGCTATACAAGGTAATGTACAAGGCTAACTGCTTGGCTAAAGTAGTGCGAACCCGCTGTGTCCGGGTACTGTCGAACTGATTTAGCCGGAAGCGAAATAGACCCGGCGTAAAGTCCATTGGGCCGCCCAGCATACGGGTAAAGGGCAAAATCGTTGTGTGTTCCGGCGTAATGCCCAAGGTTGGTGCGTTGTTGAATTCACTGCCGCGAGCCGCTTCACTGGCCATCCAGTTAGGATAGGTTCGGTGAAGACCAGTTGGATGCGCTGACTCGTGCGAATCGAGCATAATTTTGTACTGAGCGGTCTTTTCGGCCGCACGTTGATAATGATTGATCATCCATTGCCCATCGTGGTGTTCACCTCTCGGAATAATGCGGCCAACGTAGCCCGTTTTCAGGGTATTAATGTCATGCTTGTTCATAAACTGATACCCCGCATCCATCCGTCGCTCGTAGTTGGTGACCGAACCTGATGTCTCGTGGTGCATAATCAGACGAACATTTCTTTGTCGGGCGTAATGCGTGAGGGAGTCTATATTGTAGTCTGGATAAGGGGTAACAAAATCAAAAACCTCTTCTTTCCAATTGCCAAACCAATCTTCCCAACCCACATTCCAGCCTTCAACCAGCACGCCATCAAAGCCATACTTGGCCGCAAAGTCAATGTATTTTTTAACGTTCTGGGTATTCGCCCCGTGTTTTCCCCCGGCTCGTTCCCAAGTGGCTTTGCCGATGTGCATTTCCCACCACATACCCACAAATTTCTGCGGTTTGATCCACGACGAATCACCGATTTTCGACGGTTCGTTAAGATTTAAAATCATTTTGGAGGCCAGCAGATCGGTAGCTTTGTCACTCACAAGAATGGTTCGCCAGGGCGTTTGGGCCGGAGTTTGCAGGTACGCTTTATTGCCAACCGCATCGGGAACCAGTTGGGATGTTAGGGTGCGGGTCTTTTTGTTGAGCCGCAAATGCATGACTGGGTAATTGAGTAATGCGGCTTCGTATATGCTGATGTACAGATTGTTAGCCGTTTTGAAGAGTAACGGCGTTTGAACCGCGTTTGGGCCAATCAGCGATTTTAATGCTATATCTTTCTCCCGGCCAGCCGCCTTGAGCGGATCAATCTCGCTGAGTTTAGTGGTATTATAAAGATACTCGTTGGAATCATAATCGCCGGGCATCCAGAACGTTTTGTAATCAGCCGCGAGTGTAAACTGCGTACGTTCATCGGCCACCACGAAGTGACTCAGTTTGCTTTGTTGAGGAAACTCATACCGAAAACCTACACCATCATCGAATACCCGAAATCGCACACGCAAGCGAACGCCGGAACCCAGTTTGTCTTGCACCGTGAGTGCGAGTTCTTTATAGTGATTCCGAATCTGATTGACTTCTCCCCAAACCGGCTGCCAACTCGCATCGGTAGTCGATGAATCTACGCCAACAACGGTAAAGCGAGTCAGCGATACGTTCGGTTTACTCAAGCTAAAACCCAGCCCGGACGGGGTAATAACGGATTGCCCTTTGTAAGAAAGTTGGTACGATAAATTGCCCGTTTCGGTATTTTGTATGGTTACGACAATAGATTGGTTGGGTGACGTGATGGAGAGTACTCGTTGAGCGTGTATCCGTACCAACGGCATACTCAGCAGTACGATAGTTAGTAATTGTTTGATCATGAATAAGCGTGTCAGAGAATAAGGAAATGCAGAGTTGCAAAAACTCTAACAAGACTATAACATACATTAAAGCTTATTTCCCCGTAAAAACTCCTCAGTGGTCATGCGTCGTTTTCCTTCAGCCTGTAGCGAATCTATTTGCAGCCAGCCATCGGCGGCCCGAATCAGAATCATTTTTTTATTATCCGTATGAGCTTCCGCAATGGCGGACCATCCCGGCTCGGCGGCAAAAGGCGATTCGTTGGCTATCGAAACGGCATAAATTTTAAATACTTTGCCATTGATGAGCGTCCAGGCTACCGGGTAAGGAGAGAGACCGCGCACAAAATTCCGAACAGCATGGGCGGGCTGGTTCCAATTGATTTCGGTGGTCTCGCGGCTAAGTTTTGGCGCCGATTTCATGTTGTCGGCAACGGGTTGGGGCGTTCGCGGATATTCACCCGTTTCAATGGCCCGAACTGTTTTAAGAACTAAATCAGCCCCACGTTCCATAAGCCGGTCGTGAACTGTTTCAGCTGTGTCATCGGGATAAATAGGTTCGGAATCCTGAAAGATCATCTGGCCGGTGTCAATTTCTTTTTCGATAAAAAACGTTGTGACGCCCGTCTCTGTTTCCCCGTTAATACTGGCCCAGTTAATAGGTGCAGCCCCCCGATATTGCGGTAGCAAAGATCCGTGTAAGTTAAACGTTCCAATCGTGGGCATGGCCCAAACCACTTCGGGAAGCATTCGGAACGCAACCACTACTTGCAAATCGGCCTGATAACTGGCTAATTGGTCTAAAAAAGCAGGATCGCGTAATTTTTCGGGTTGTAGGACCGGTAAATTGGCGGCTTCGGCCGCTTTCTTAACTGGTGAGGGTGACAAATGTAATCCGCGGCCTGAAGGGCGGTCTGGAGCTGTAACAACAGCAACAACCTGGCAACCCGCGCCAAGGAGCCTTTGCAGGGTGGCAACGGCGAAGTCGGGCGTGCCCATAAAGATAATACGAAGCGGTTGTGGCATGAATCAATAAATCAGTTTTTAACGAGTCAGTCGGCTATGTGTTGATATAGCCGGGAAGAATTTTTACTTTTGTCTCACAGACGCGTTACTCCGAACGCGTCGCGTCAGAATGTACCGGCCGGAAAACGGCTCAGCTTATGCGACGAACGATTTATTGTTTTCCTAAACCGCTCGCTTCGGAAACCCGACGGCGACACTGACGCGTCTGCAAAGAAAACCAATTTGGTAGCAGAACGGTCGGTGTACCGTTCTTTTTGTTTTTACGGAGTGCGATAAACCAATATGAATAACGAGTAAGTATTACTACATCATGGCAAAGATTTCATATTACACAGAAGAAGGACTCAATCGACTCAAAGCTGAATTGCTTGAGTTAAAAACAAAAGGCCGAACCGCCATTGCCCGTCAGATTGCCGAAGCCCGCGACAAAGGAGACCTGAGCGAGAATGCTGAATATGATGCCGCGAAAGATGCGCAGGGTTTGCATGAATTGAAAATAGCGAAACTTGGCGAAGTGCTCTCAAACGCCCGGGTTCTGGACGAATCGACAATTGACATTTCGCAGGTATCGATATTGTCGAAAGTTAAAATCAAGAATACGAAAAGCGGGGCCGAAATGCTGTATACGCTGGTTTCGGAAGAAGAAGCTGATCTGAAAGCCGGTCGGATTTCGGTAAATTCGCCCATTGGCAAAGGATTGTTAGGGAAAAAAGTTGGTGATACCACCGAGATAAAAGTACCGGCTGGCGTACTGGAATTCCAAGTACTAGAAATCGGCCGGTAGTTTAAATGATGAATGATGTTGCTTTCTGCTAAGTTGCCGGTATTAGTTTACATTCATAATTAACGGTATGCCTTCCATCTTCTCCCGTATTGTTGCTGGTGAGATTCCTGCCCACAAAATCGCCGAAACCGACGATTACCTGGCTTTCCTAGACGTAATGCCCACAACGACGGGCCATACGCTTGTCATCCCGAAAAAAGAGGTTGATTATCTCTTCGATCTGGATGATGAGTTGTATCTGGGCTTGATGGCGTTTGCCAAAAAGATTGCGCCAGCCATCGAAAAGGCGGTGCCCTGCAAGCGTATTGGCGTAGCTGTTGTCGGGTTGGAGGTGCCTCATGCGCATGTCCACCTAATTCCGCTCAACTCGATGGCCGACATGAATTTCAACAATAAACTAAAGCCGAGTCAGGACGAACTGGCCGCAACCGCCGAAAAAATCCGGTCATTTCTGTAATCTAAGAGTTGATGTAATGTTGGTTACTAATAACCGACATGTTAGGTTTCTCAAAACCTCGTGTCAATAGGTTTTGAGAAACCGCTCTATGTCAGTTTTAAGAACCGCGCGGGCGGCCCCGCTGACACCACGGCGCAAGGCCAAAAGGAAGGCCGACCAAAATACATTTTGGCCGGCCTTCCTGCTGACTTTTCTACGACAAAAGCTATTCAACAGCTCCTTCTAAGGTTTTTACTACGCCCACGGTAAGCAGCGAGTTTAGGTTTTGAGCAACGGCATCGCTAAAGCCCGGTAATGTAGTGAGATCGGCTTGCCAGAGCTTTACATCCGACAAGACACTTTTCACAAAGGCTTGTACGGTTGCCGGAACACGGTCTTTTACGGTTTTCCAGTCGCCGTAAAAATAACCGGCTTTGTCATCGCGAATGGGGTAGCTGATCTTGCCACCACTGGCCAGAGCAATCTCACCAAAAAACTGCCCGTTTTCTTCCCGAACTACCTTCATGAAAAGCAGATACGCTGCGAAACCGAGTGCCATAAGTTTGGGCACAGCATTGGTTTTTTCGTAGTACCGTTGAAGGGTTGCTACATTGCGAGCTTGCATTTTAGCCGTTTGCTGAAGCGAAATATTGAGCAGCAAATGGTCGAGATGGGGGTTTCTGAAGCGATCCAACACGTCATTGGCGAACTGCGTAAGGGCTACTTTATCCATTCCCGGAATACCATAATCAGGCACGGTCGGTACAATTTCGGTGAGCATCAACGATTCGACAAATTTGCTCATCGCCGGGTGAAGCATTTCATCGGCAACCGTTTCCAAACCCAACAAATAGCCTAGCGGCATCGTGAGCGTGTGCGTACCGTTCAGCACCCGAAGTTTGCGCTCTTTGTAAAAATTGATATCCTCATCAATAATAATCTGGGGCGTCGCTGGGCCAGCGAACGACAGAGTCTGCCGAACGCGGTCATCGCCTTCAATGGCCCAGAGGTGATACGGTTCCGTGAAGGTGAGTAAGTTATCTTCGTAGCCGGTTTCCGTCTGCAATGTCTGTTGGGCAGAATCGGTGGGGCGGGTAACAATTCGATCAACAAGCGAATTGCAGAACCGAACGTGGAACTTGAGCCACTTGGTGAATAACTTTCCTAACTCATTGAATTGAGCTAACTTCTCAACGGCATCGCGAAGTTTCAGGCCGTTATCGGTCACAAGCTCAGTTGGAATCACGATTAATCCCTTTGCTTTTGAACCGCCAACGCTGCGAAATCGCTCATAGAGAAACGCCGTTAATTTGGCCGGAAATGACTGGGGAGGATGCTGAAAAATACTTTCTTCAACGTAATTCAGGCCAATTTCTGTCGTATTGGAAATAATGATCTGAAGCTTTGGATTCCGGGCCAGCTTTAGTACTTCACCCCACTGGGTTTGCGCGGCCAGCACCCGACTGATTGCCGAAACAATCGTGTTCTCCGAAATCTCCTGTCCCTGCTGAATACCCCGAACGGCAACTGTATAAAGATTATCCTGATCCGAAAATTCATCTGTCTGGCTATCCGTCGATTTTACAACGACGATAGAGCCCTCAAATCGCCCTTCATTATTGGCTTTCTGTATCAGATAATCGGGGAGGCCCCGCAAAAGGACACCTGTACCGAACTGCAGAATTTTTTCGGGAAAAACAGGAGCGGGGTGGGTCGAACGGGTTAATTTGGTCATGGTTGGGCGTACAGCAATCTGGTCTGCGGTCATCAGTCAGACAGGTTTACTATTAACTGAAATTTAAATTTTGTACTGGGTTATTCATAATTCAGCAATAATACGAACTACATCGTTAACCATAACTTCTATTTTATCGAAAGCACGATTCGCGAATAGATCTTTTGGAAAAAGATAAGCATTGCTGATTGGCTAGTGCAGCTTCTTATTGTATAGTAGACGCGTT
>CAXVWN010000189.1:0-10997 GCA_964263725.1 Spirosoma sp. | reverse complement strand
TAAGCGAGGAAGAACAAGCGTTTGCCTGCGCTAAAAACTTCCCGATGTTTTCAAAACCCATGACCCATAACCAGTTTTTAGATGAACTGACGGGCGAAGTTGTTCAGGAAGTAGAAACTCGCGGTTATTCAGCTTAAATCACGTGTCAATTTCATGATGATAAGACAAAACCGGTCGGCTTATCGGAGCTGACCGGTTTTGTCTTATCATTTATTCCTGCCAGTCATTATTTACTTTTGCATCGAACATTTATAACGGATGTTTCCAACCTATGCTCAAAAAAATTGGTCTTGTCATTGCAGGGATTTTAATTGCTTTAGTTGTCTGGCAATGGGAGTTAGTTAGTTACGGCTGGATGCAGGCACGAGGGCAGGTACGAATTTTGTGGAATACGAAACCCGTAGCCGACGTACTGGCCGATCCTGTTTACCCAGACTCACTAAAACAAAAAATAGAACTGATCCGAGAAATAAAGCGTTTTTCCCTAGATTCACTCGGGTTAGATAAATCGGGGAGTTACGAATCGTTTTATGACCAGCAGGGAAATCCAATTTTGTGGGTTGTTACAGCAGCAGAACCGTACCAACTTGTTGCCAGACAATGGCATTTTCCGATACTGGGCACGTTTTCATACAAAGGTTTTTTTGAAAAAGACCGGGCCGATTCAACTGTACTGGACTTGAAACGAGAAGGGCTGGATACGCGTATTGGGGAAGTATCGGCCTGGTCGACATTAGGATTTCTAAATGACCCGATTTTGTCCAGTTTTCTGGACAGACCCGCCGGGAGCCTTGCCGAGTTAATTATTCATGAACTGACACACGGCACCCTATTTGTAAAGAACAATTTGGAATACAACGAAAATCTGGCTGATTTTGTAGGCGAATATGGGGCATTACGTTTTCTGGCATACAAGTACGGTAAGACATCAGAGGCCTACCAGAACTATCTTTCCACAAAAGCGTTTTATGAGCACTACGATGATCACATTTTGCGTGGGACCCGAACACTCGATAGTTTGTACAGGACGTTTAAACCCGCCACGCCAACTATAGTCAAAGATTCGTTGAAGTGGAAAACCATTCGACAAATTGTTGTATCGTCGGATACAGTTAGCGATCAACGGAGTACATTGCCGGTACGTTCAATAAAAAAGCGACAACCCGGCAAACTAAACTTACCTAATAATGCGTACTTTATTGGGTATCTTACCTATCGAAAACAGCAGAATCGCTTTCGGCAGGAATTTGAAAATCGGTTTGGGGGAGATTTCAAACGATATTTAACCTACCTCAAACAAACCTATCCATCGTTCTAAACGAAGCCCGGCGGGCGGGCGGCTGTTCGTATGAAGAAGTTATTAATTGGCATCGGTATTGTATCCACTCTAAGCACAGGCTTTGTGGCACTGCATGCCTATCGACGTGTCGTAAATACCAGTTTTGGGCCGGGTGAACACCTCGAATATCGGGTACACTACGGTTTTCTGAACGCAGCCGAAGCCATTGTGGATGTGAGTCCTACACTTTATAAAGTGAATGAGCGGCCTTGTTATCGTGTCAACGTTGATGCCCGAACTACCGGCGCGTTTGATCTGGTCACGCGTATTCGTGATACGTGGCGTTCCTATATCGATACGTCGGCCATTCTGCCGCAGAAATTTTATACCAATCTTCAGGAAAACAGCTATCGTAAGGAAGAAAATATCATCTTTAACCACGAAGCAAATACGGTAAAAGCCGAAGAGAAAACAGAGAAAGACATATTTAAGGTGCCCGATAATGTACATGATCTCATCAGTGGCTACTATTTTTTACGAACGATTGATTTCAGCAAATTAAGCAGTGGCCAGGTGATTGAAGTACCCGCTTTTTACGACGATACTATCTACAACATGAAGGTTCGTTACCGGGGTAGAGACGTGGTAAAAACGAAACAGGGCAAGATCAATGTGATTAAGTTGAACCCCGTTTTGCCGCAGAACAAATTGATTAAGGATGAGGAATCGATCCGAATTTTCGTTTCCGACGATGCCAATAAAGTCCCGGTTAAGGTTGAAGTCGATTTTTTTGTTGGCTCAATGGTAATGGATCTCAAACGCGATGGCGGCTTAAAACAACCGCTAAAGTATTATTGAGCGTCCCGTATTTGCATTGCCTTTCGCAGGCTCCTGAGTTTGTTTTCTACCGGATTCAGTCGGTTCCAGCGCATCTCCCAAAACGACTCTTCGGTTGCTCCAAAGCTTTGGTAAAAATGCCGAATAGCTGATTTTTCGGGGCTTTCAAAATCAAACAATAATGGACCACCTTCGTCGCAATCACCGGCGAATTTCTGAATCATCCGGTCAATCAGCAGCGTTCGGGCATTTCCCCGACGACCGATTTCTGAGGCTGCATTGAAAAGATAAATAATTCGATTTCCCTCACGCACGAACAACGCGCCCGCTTCAATTCGTCCGTCACGAATAGCATATCGCAGTGTTACCAAGCCGCGCTGACTCAATTCGTCCACCAACTTTCTGAAGATTAAATAAGCCCAGTCGGCTACACCACCTTCAATCGTATCGGCGTGATTTTCGCGAAATAAAACCAGTAACGGCCCTATTTCGGTTGATTCTTCTACTACCCAGTTGTCATTTATTTCGAATCCACGACGAGCCTGGCGGAGATTTTTCTTGCGATCTTGCGTGTAATTCTGGTAGATGGTTTTGTAACCGACAGATAAGTCCAGAATGTGTGTTGTTGTGAGTTGAATTGTACCCGACAAGCCTAATGGATCGGGTTGCTGACGCACATTAACGGTTGAGCCGTAACGAAAATTTTGCTGCATCAATCGAAAAAATGGCGTTGCGTCAAGTGCATTGTTTCGACTAAAAACACCAAGAACCTGACAGAAGAACGGCTGGTGAACTACCCAACTATACGTAATACCAAGAACGCGTTTCCGGCGCAGAGGAATTGGCATAACCGCCTGGTACTGGCCGGTTTCATCCGTTAGAACGACACCAACCCATTTCCAAAATGGCGCGGGCAGAACGGCATCTAAATACCAGGAATAGCCATACAAAATTCGTTGTGAAGAAGCCGCCACACAGGCATCCCAGGCCAAAGAGTTGATTTTATGTCGGGATAAGATTTTCAGCATTTTTGCCATGCTGACAGAGGAATTATTTAAACATCGCCTTTAGTTTCTCCACAATATCACGGGTTTCGGCATGTTTGGCAATCAGGTCACTAATGGTTTGCACAGCGTGAATAACCGTGCTATGGTCGCGCCCACCGAAGTGATAACCAATGGATTTCAGGGACAAATCGGTTTTTTCTTTAGCTAAGTACATAGCCACCTGTCGCGGATGTACCAGCTCACGCTTTCGGCTTTTCGCTTTCAGGTCGGCGATGGTTACGTTGAAATAACTGGCTACAGCCTCCTGCACCGAATCAATGGTAACTTCCCGCTCGGAGTCAACCACAATGTTCCGCAGCGTTTGCTTGGCCAATTCGAGGTCAATCTCACGACGATTCAGCGATGCCTGCGCCATCAACGAGACCATGACACCCTCCAATTCCCGAACATTCGTATTGACGCTGTGGGCCAGGTATTCAATTACATTGTCTTCGATGTAAATACCTTCGGCCTGGAGTTTTTTCTGGATAATAACGATACGCGTTTCGAGATCGGGCGTTTGCAAATCAGCCGACAAGCCCCACTTGAACCGCGACAACAGCCGATCCTCTAATCCGTCCAACGCCCTCGGAGCGCGGTCGGAGGTCATGATAATTTGCTTGCCTGACTGGTGCAGGTGATTGAATATATGGAAGAAAATTTCCTGCGTCTTTTCCTTTTTTTGCAAAAACTGCACATCGTCAATCACCAGCACATCGACCTGCATATAAAAAGCCGTGAAGTCGCGGATACCATCGGAACGAACCGCATTCAGAAACTGATTTGTAAACTTTTCCGACGTTACATACAGGACAAACTTGTTCTGGTTGTTGTTCTTGATGAAATTTCCAATGGCTTGCACCAGATGTGTTTTTCCCAAGCCAACGCCCCCGTAAATCATGAGCGGATTAAACGAGGTGATACCCGGCCGCTCGGCAACGGCATACCCCGCCGACCGCGCCAGTCGATTGCAATCGCCTTCTACGTAGTTATCAAATGTATAACTCGGATTCAAATACGAATCGAGCGTGAGCGAATCAAGGTCCTTGAGTTGAAACGGGCTTTTCAGAATGTCGGGATTGACATTATCAGGCTTCGACGTATGGGTTGATTTGGTTGTGGATACGTTTACCGTAAGTGGCCGATTTTGCTCGTTGCCTTTGTCAACAATAATTGAGTATTCCAACTGGCCATCGCGCCCAATGGCCGTATCGAGGGCCTTTCGCAGTGCGTGAACGAAGTTTTCTTCCAGCCATTCGTAAAAGAATTCACTCGGTACCTGAATCGTTAGCACATGCCCATTGAGACGCAACGGAACAATGGGCTCAAACCACGTATTGAAGCTTTGCTCGGGAACAATCTCCCGAATAACATTCAGACAGCGATTCCACACGGTCGTTACTTCACGCTGCATGCCGGTCTGAGGAGTTACATTCACGGGTATAAATTCGGTTACGTTGGGGCAGCAAAAAAGGGAGACAAATGTAGGTAAATATATGACCGGACCGTGTAGAGCGGGCCACGTTTTTTAGGTGAATTTGTCTTTTCACTCCCAATGTTAAGCTAAAATTACGCGATTCAAACAGAACGTCAAGGCTGAGATGAAATCCCTTTGAATAATGCAATCGAGGTGGCGATTAGAGAGTTATAAAGGTGATTCTCCTCGAAAAGAGAAAAAGATTACATTTACCTATCCTTTGTCTCAACCGAATAGAATGGAGCCTTTTTTTTCAACGCTGTTTCCACCTACCGACAAATCTGCCTGGCGGGCGCAGGTCCAGAAAGAACAAAAATCTTCCCAAAACGGCGAAGATGCGTATGAACGTTTACGCTGGGCTACCGAAGAAGGTTTCCTGCTCGAACCTTATTATACTGCGGACGACCTTGCTGCTCTGCCACTTAACACCATTCAGTCTGCCCAAAAACAAAGTCCGGGCTGGCTCAACGCACCAGAACGAACCATAACCGATGAAAAAGCGGATAACCTCGTTCTACGCGATGTGCTCGCTCGTGGTGTCGATGCGCTCGTTCTCAACTTGCCTGATCATCTCAACCGGATTGGCGAGGTGCTGCCCCGCTTGCTTACGGGCATAAAACTCAGCGATACGCCCGTTTTTTTTCGTTTGGCGTCTCAACATATAACAGATTTCATCCGGACACTAAAAACGATTGCGCCTTATCAGCTTAAAGGGGGATTACTAACCGATAGTTACGATTCAACCGCTGAAGTCACTCGCCTAACCACCGATTCGCCCCAGTTTCGCACGATATGCGCCAGTGGTCACACGTTTCATAACGCCGGAGCGACGGCCACGCAGGAACTAGCGTTCACGTTGGCTTCGCTCGCGGATACCTATGACCAACTCACCAACGATGGGTTGACCATTGAGCAACTCGTTCCTAAAACGATAGTATCCATGTCGGTCGGCACAAGTTATTTTCGGGAAATCGCTAAACTCCGAGCTCTTAGGGTGTTGCTGGCCCGCTTCCTGTCGGCTTATTCCTATTCTCACCCCGCTCCTTTTTTCCTTCATTGCCAAACCTCAACGTTTTACGACGCGGCAACCACAGCCAACACAAACTTGCTTCGCGCCACAACCGAAGCAATGGCGGCTGTTATCGGTGGTTGCGATGCATTGACAGTTCATCCATACGATACCGTTTTGGGGAAATCACCGGAGCGCGAATTCGCCGACCGCATTGCCCGAAACGTATCGGTCTTACTGAAGGAGGAAAGCTATTTAGATAAAGTCACTGATCCATCGGCCGGGTCGTATTACATTGAGACGCTAACGCATACGCTGGCCGAAGCAGCCTGGGCCTTATTTCTGGATATCGAAAAACAGGGGGGATTTGCCAAAGCGTTGGCTAACGGATTTGTACAGACTGAAATTGAGCGGTCCTATCAGGCAAAGATCGAAGCCGTACGACATGGAAAGGTGCTGGTCGGTGTAACGAAGTTCCGGTCTGATGAGCCATCGGATCAAAATTACACGCTTATAAAAAAAGTTGCCGGTTTACTACCTGATCGACGGCTGGCCGAGGAGTTTGAGTAAATCCGTTGTAACATCAACAAACATGCGACCCGACTTCACAACTATATATAATCAACCAGTAACAGATAATGCGTTGGCAAATCCTGTGCCGTCTGCCCAGCAGCCTGCGCCCTTCCCCACGGCTGAAGGAATTAAACTGAAGCCTCGGTTTACGGTTGTTGATATAGCGAATACCGATCACCTGAACTATGCGGCTGGTGTACCACCGTTTTTGCGGGGTCCGTACGCGAGTATGTACGTTCGTCAACCCTGGACCATACGGCAGTATGCCGGTTTTTCGACCGCCGAAGAATCGAATGCGTTTTACCGGCGCAACCTGGCTGGTGGTCAAAAAGGTCTTTCTGTGGCGTTTGATCTGGCCACGCATCGAGGGTACGATTCTGACCATCCGCGAGTCGTGGGCGACGTAGGCAAAGCGGGTGTTGCTATTGATTCGGTTGAGGATATGAAAATCCTCTTCGATCAGATTCCCCTCGACCAGATGTCGGTGTCGATGACCATGAACGGGGCTGTGCTGCCGATCATGGCCTTTTTCATCGTGGCCGCCGAAGAGCAGGGCGTTCCGCCGGAAAAGCTATCCGGCACGATTCAAAACGACATTTTGAAGGAGTTCATGGTACGGAATACCTATATCTACCCGCCCGAACCATCCATGCGTATCGTTGGCGATATTTTTTCGTACACGGCCCAGCACATGCCAAAGTTCAACTCCATCAGTATCAGTGGATACCATATGCACGAAGCGGGTGCACCAGCCCATCTTGAACTGGCTTATACGCTGGCCGATGGCCTGGAATATATTCGTACCGGTCTTCGGTCGGGTATGGGCATCGACGATTTTGCGCCCCGGTTGTCGTTCTTCTGGGGAATCGGCATGAATCATTTTATGGAGATTGCCAAGCTTCGGGCTGGCCGACTTTTGTGGGCCAAAATCGTAAACCAATTCGGGCCAAAAAACTCAAAATCATTGGCGTTGCGAACGCATTGCCAAACGTCCGGTTACAGTCTTACGGAACAGGACCCGTTCAATAATGTTGCCCGGACCACGATTGAAGCGTTAGCTGCCGTATTGGGTGGAACGCAAAGTTTGCACACCAATTCATTGGATGAAGCCATTGCGCTGCCCACTGATTTCTCAGCCCGGATTGCCCGAAACACTCAGCTCTATTTACAGCACGAAACTGATGTTACCCGCGCCGTTGACCCGTGGGGCGGCTCCTATTATGTCGAATTCCTGACGAAAGAGTTGGTCGAAAAAGCCGGAGCGTTGATGGAAGAAGTGGAGCAATTGGGCGGCATGACGAAAGCCATTGAAACAGGTTTGCCCAAACTTCGTATCGAAGAAGCGGCTGCCCGCAAACAAGCTCGCATCGACTCTGGAAAGGATGTTATTGTCGGGGTTAACCGGTACAAACCTGAATCTAAAACCACCATCGAACTGCTCGATATCGACAATCAGGCCGTTCGCGAAAGCCAGATCAAGCGACTAACAGATATAAAGGAAAAGCGAAATAAGGAGAAAGTTGAACAATCGCTAACCGCTTTGACGGAAGCGGCTTTTACCTCACTCCACGCAAAAAATCTCCTTGCCCTCGCGGTTGAAGCGGCTCGCCACCGCGCTACATTGGGTGAAATCTCCGACGCTATGGAAAAAGCATTTGGCCGTCACAAAGCCACAATCCGATCGATATCGGGGATTTACTCCGCCGAAGTATCTGATGATGAGAATTTCCGTTTAGCGCGAGAAATGAGCGATCAGTTTGCCGAACTCGACGGGCGCCGTCCCCGGATTCTGGTCGCTAAAATGGGACAGGACGGTCACGACCGGGGCGCCAAAGTCATTGCCACAAGTTTTGCCGACCTTGGTTTCGACGTTGATATGGGACCGCTATTTCAAACGCCAGACGAAGTTGCTCGCCAAGCCGCCGAAAACGACGTGCATATTATTGGCGTATCGAGCCTGGCAGCGGGTCATAAAACGCTGGTTCCACAACTCATTGACGAACTTAAAAAAATTGGCCGCTCCGATATTATGGTTATCGCCGGGGGCGTCATTCCGGCAGGCGATTATCAATATCTCTACGATGCTGGCGTCAAAGGTATTTTCGGGCCGGGAACGGTGATCTCGATTGCAGCACAGAAAATCCTGAAGGAGTTGATGGAGGCATAGACTGGGTGGGAACTGACATATTACAAAAACGATTACGGATTATTTTTCTTCTCAAACAGGAAAAACACACACGTTAACGCTTTACTACACTATAGCAGAATTGACGGATTCAAGCGTGTTCTGCCTTATAAGCCGTTTACTCTTTATGAATACGAAACGCAGAGCTTTTCTACAGCAGGCGACAGGTTTACTGGGATTAACCAGTTTGATGGGGCTCGCGGAAGCTCAAACGCTCGTCAATAAGTTGAACAATGTTCCGTCGAAGGCTACCAAACCATACGTCGTTTTTGTGACGGGCGATCACGAATACAGCGGTGAATTGACACTCCCGCTCATTGCCGCCGAACTCGAAAAAAACTACGGGATGCGGACAACTGTTCTGAAAGCCCAGCCTGACTATAATGGCGAGAAAGATATTCCGGGTTTGGAAGCTCTGCGTGAGGCCGATCTGGCCGTTTTCTATCTGCGCTGGCGGCAACTGCCTCAAGATCAATTGAATTATATCGACGATTATTTAAAATCCGGCAAACCCGTTATGGGATTCCGAACGACTAGTCACGCCTTCAACTATCCTGATGGTGACGACCGGAAACGGTGGAATGCGTTCGGTGAGTTTGCATTGGGTAGCCCTCCGGGTTGGGGTGGCGACGCTAAACATACTCACTACGGTCACAAGAGTACGACCGATGTAACCATTATTCCCGCAGCCGCTCAAAATCCAATTCTGACGGGCGTTGCGCCATCGTTTCATGCGGCTTCCTGGCTCTATCGCGTCCTGCCCGACTATCCGGCCAAAGGCGCGGTGCCGCTGCTGATGGGCAAATCGGTCAATCCTGATAAAGAAGCCATCGACAATCCGGTGGCCTGGACATGGCAAAATCAGTGGGGCGGAAAAGCGTTCATGACAACCCTCGGCCATCCAGAAGACTTTCAGGTTGAATCGTTTCAACGACTGGTCATCAATGCAATTCATTGGGAGCTTGGTAAGCCTGTTCCCAAGCGATGGAAGGGAAAAATTGATATCGACGTACCGTACGGTCATCCTAAAAAATCATAGAATCCATGAAATCGTTTATTCGCCGGAAAAATAGTATCAATGGATTGCTGATTGTATTTGGGTTGATAATCATCGCCTTTAGTGCGTTCCAATCGTCCCGACGCTCGGTTACTGCTTTAGACCCACTGAAAGTTAGTCAAGGGGCGCACATTATGCTGCTAGGCAACAATCTGGGGTCGAGAATGATGAATTACGACAACTTCGAGACCGAAATGCAGGTCCGTTATCCGGGCGATTCGCTGTACATACGTAACATGTGCGATGCGGGAGATACGCCCGGTTTCAGACCCCGTTCGAGCCGATTTATGCCCTGGGCATTTCCCGGTGCCGAAAAATTCCAGACCGAATATGCCAATCCATCCGACAGTCAGGGGCAATTTGAATCGCCCGACGAATGGCTTACCCGGCTCAAAGCCGACGTAATCGTTGCTTTTTTTGGCTATAACGAATCGTTTCAAGGCAAGGAAGGCCTGGCAAATTACAAAGCCGAGCTGGATGCGTTTATTAAATGGACATTGAATCAAAAATACAACGGACGCAGTGCCCCTCAATTAGCCATCGTATCGCCGATAGCGTTTGAAGATTTGTCGGACAAACTAGATCTTCCGAACGGCAAAAAAGAAAATGCGAACATTGCGCTCTATGCCAAAGCCATGCAGGAGGTGGCCGCCCAGAATAAGATTCTCTTCGTCGATGCGTTTGCGCCTTCTCAGAAATGGTATGATGACAGCCAAGAACCGCTGACAATAGATGGTTCTCAACTTACGGAAGAAGGCTATAAAAAACTGGGCGTTTTGCTGGCCGATCAGGTTTTTGGGAAGGCTTTACTCAAAGCGGAAGCGAACAGGAAACTGGTTCACGATGCCGTGATGGAGAAAAACTGGATGTGGCACAATGACTATAAAATTCCGAACGGAGTTCACGTATATGGTCGTCGTTACGATCCGTTTGGCCCGGCCAATTACCCGGCTGAAATAAAGAAAATTCGGGAGTTGACCGCAATTCGGGACAATGCCATCTGGCTGGCCGCATCCAAAGGTGAAAAACTGGATCTTAGCATTGCGGATAAGAACACCACACCGCTGCCACCCGTAACTACCAATTTTAATCCCGAGAAAAACGGTAGCCTGACGTATCTCTCCGGGAAGGATGCGCTGGCTAAGCTAAAAGTGCCTCAAGGCTATAAAATCGAGCTTTTTGCCTCAGAAGAAGAGTTTCCTGATCTGGCAAAACCCATGCAAATGTCCTTTGATAACAAGGGACGTTTGTGGATTGCGACCATGCCTAGCTATCCGCACTACAAACCCGGCGACTCAAAACCGAATGATAAAATCATCATTCTGGAAGACACAAATGGGGATGGAAAGGCGGATAAACAAAGTGTTTTTGCCGATGGATTGCACCTGCCACTTGGCTTTGAGCTGGCAAAAGAAGGCGTTTATATTTCTCAGGGTCCTAACCTGAAACTGTATACCGATACGAACGGGGATGAGAAAGCCGACAAAGTGGAAATTCTCATGAGCGGCTATGATGACCACGATACTCACCACAA
>CAXVWN010000188.1:0-7843 GCA_964263725.1 Spirosoma sp. | reverse complement strand
CTCGGCGGGTAATCAGACACAGGCAAAAACCCTTAAAAATGCATTAAAAATCATCACCTTGATGGGTGCCAATATTCCGGTGTATAAAGGCAGCGAAAAGCCCCTTTTTCGTGAGCTTATCATTGCCGATTATGTACACGGCGAGATGGGCATGGACGGTCCATCCTTACCAGATCCCATCTTAAAACACGAGTCCTTATCGGCGATAGAAGCGATGGCTCAAATTCTGGCCGATAGTCAGGAGAAGATAACCATTGTACCCACCGGGCCTTTAACCAACATAGCTACTTTCCTGCTGGCGTATCCGCACCTGAAATCTAAAATTGACCGTATTTCATTGATGGGTGGTGGCGCATTTCGCGGCAATATCACGCCTACGGCCGAGTTCAATATTTATGTCGATCCCGAAGCGGCTTCTATCGTTTTCAACTCGGGCGTTCCTATTACCATGTGCGGTCTGGATGTTACACACAAGGCATTGGTCTTTCAGAAAGATATTGAGATGTTCCGGACAATCGGCAATAAATCGGGGAAAGTGGTGGCTGAATTGATGGATTTCTTTTCCATTTACTACCGACGCGAACGCCCGGAATTAGCCGGTGGCGCAGCGCTGCATGACCCTTGCTCCATCGCCTGGCTTATCGACCCGTCGATATTTATATCAAAGCCGTGCCATGTAGCGGTTGAGTTGACGGGAACCTTAACCGCTGGCACAACGGTAGTCGATTTCTTCGACGTACTGAAGAAAAAGCCCAATGTAGACTTCGTTTATGATATCGACAGAGACAAGTATATGCAATTGATTTATAACGCCGTACGAATGTTACCCTAGAGATCGTTTCTTACAGACTAAGGCGAGTTCCGGATCAACATCCTTGCAGTCAGGTAACAATATGTGCGTGTATTCATACGTATTTATAGCGTATTGACTACATTTACTTTCCGAAATGCAATGTATCCTCTATTATTTTTAATTATTTCAATAATTTAAACATCTGTTTAAAAAAACCATTTGAAATAATTGCTTGTTATTTATTGACAACATACTTTTGACACGTCAGATGAAAAAACCCATGGATTGTATCTCCTTACCATCAAAGTCGACTGAAGAACGCATTCGGGAAGCGGCTAAGCGGGTATTTCTGGAAAAGGGGTTTGATGGAGCTACGTCACGGGATATAGCGGATGCCGCCGGTATCAATATAGCCTTAACGAATTATTATTTCCGCAGTAAAGAAAAGCTGTTCATAAATATCTTTGAAGAAATGGTTCAACTATTCTTCAACGGAATGGTTGAGATCATGAACAAGCCAATCAGCCTTCGGGAGAAGATTGCCGAATTGATTGAGCACGACTTTCAGTTAATGAAGTCGAATCCTACCCTGTCGCTCTTCGTGATGAACGAAGTTCACCGCAATCCAGAGCGCATGGTCAATTGCATTGGGCTGATGAAACAAGTTCATCACTCCATGTTTGAAGAACAACTGCAGCAGGAAGTTAATCTGGGCACAGTCCGGCCAATTAGCGCCATGCACCTGATGCCCATGATCTTTTGTAACATTCAATTTCTGTTTATCGGCAAGACTATGCACATGAAAATGTGGCAGATGACCGAAGCTGATTTTGATGAATTTGCCAATGGCCATAAGCAGCTGGTCATAGACATGATTACAAACTATTTGTTTGAATTCGAAAAAGTCTAATATTTTTTTGCCCATATTTTAAACAAATGTTTAAAATATATGATTAGTCAAATCATTTAAAACAAACATTTTTCCACCATGAAAAACAGCCAATGGTATTTATCAACTATCTTATTACTAGCAAGTTCCTTAGCTATGGCTCAGGATTACACGCTCGGAAAACTGATTGACAAAGCGCTGACCAGCAACTTCAGCGTACAGTCGGCCCGATTGGATGAGGTCAGAACCGAAGCCCAGATTGCCGAAGTGAGAGCGGGTGCCCGACCGCAAGTGAACCTAACTGGTGATTACAGACGCTACATCAAAATTCCAGGTCAGGTTATCCCCGCATCGGTTTTTGGAGGCCCCGAGGGAACGTATTCGGCGGTAGCGTTCGGACTTCCCTATAATCTATCGACGACTATACAGGCCACCCAGCCACTATACAATCAGTCGTTACTAATTGCCACCAAAGCGGCCAAAGCCAGTCGGACGTTGTCGGCTTTGCAAACGCAGAAAATAAAAGAAGATGTTGCCTACAACGTATCGGCTACGTATTACAATCTGCAAACCACCACACAACAAATTGCCTTTCTGCGCAGCAACTTGATCGCAACCGAACGGCTCATTCGCATTACGGATTTACGTCGGCAAAACCAGTTGGCACAAGGCATTGATGTTGATCGGCTGCAACTCAGCAAGACCTCATCACAAACGCAGATAGAATCGCTTCTGGCAACCTATAACCAGCTTCTAAATTCGCTGAAATACTTGACGGGCACACCCCAAACGGATTCACTACAGGTGCGGACGGCCATTGAAGAAACCATTCCGGTTGCGCCCGGCCAGGAATACACGATCAACCGGACTGATTTGCAGTTGCTCGATCAGCAAAAAGAGATCAACGGTCTGGAGCAACGAAACGTTAAAGCGGGTTTTGCCCCAACGGTAGCGGCTTACGGCGTAGCCAACAGTTCGGTCTATGCTATTGGCGGAGACAATTCGTATGTCAAAAATCTACCGGGTTACTGGGTTGGACTTCAACTGAACTGGAACGTGTTCGATGGTCTGGCGAGGAAAGCCAAACTAAGTCAGAAGCGCATTGATGACCAGAAACTAGATGTGCAACTCCGGCAAACCCGCGAGTCTATTTCGATGGACATTGCCAACTCCCGCAACAGGTTTCTGGTCGAACAGCAGAACCTCTCAACCAATCGTGGTCAGGTAACGCTGGCAGAAAAAGTGTACACCCAAACACAGCTTCAATTCAAAGAAGGCACGGTTGACATTACCGATGTTGTCCAGGCCGAAAATTCACTACGGGATGCCCAGAACAACTACCTCACTACACTTGTCAACCTACGCACCGCCGAACTTGACTGGAAAAAAGCAACCGGAAGTTTAGTCAATCGCTAATCAACTCATCCATATAACCTGTCTTTCAAAAAATCATGAAACGCATTTTAGTAGTACTCGCCCTTGTGGCTACGCTTGGCCTAACCGCCTGGACGCTGGTCAACAATAAAAAAGAAGTCGAAGCAAAAATTTACAAGCCTGATGCCGACCAGAAAGTAGGCGTGCGTACGGCCGTTGCCGAACTACGCAACTTATCGCAGGAAACCGAGTTTTTAGGCTCGTTCTCCCCTAATCGTGAAATCGAAATCCGGCCACAGGCGGGCGGGCAAATTGTTTCCTTACCCATTGAGGAAGGACAAACGATTGGCGCGGGCAGATTGATTGCCAAATTAGACGACGAACAACTTCGGTATCAGGCAGAAGCGCTCCAGGTTACACTGGAAGGTTATCAGAACGACCTTAAACGGTATGAGAATCTGGTAAAAGGCGATGCGACACCGGCTGTCAACCTGGAGCGGACCCAATTGAGCATCCGCTCGACTCAGGCACAGATCAAGCAGCTTCAGAAACAGATTTCCAATACAACCATCACGACTCCTTTTTCGGGGATCGTAACCGAGAAAATGGTTGAAAAAGGTTCGGTTGTATCGCTTGGAACACCTATTGCCAAAGTGACCGATATTTCGATACTGAAGTTAGTCGTTCAAGTGCCCGAAAAAGCCATCAATCAATTCCACGTTGGTCAATCATTAGCCATTGAAACAGAGGTTTATCCGGCAGCTCACTTTACAGGTCGCATCTCCATGATTGCGGCTCAGGGCGATGCGGCACATAATTATCCCGTTGAAATTACGGTACATAACTCTACTGCAAACCCACTTCGGGCAGGCATGTATGGCTCCATTGCCAATTTAAACAAAGTGAAAGGGCAAACGCTGGCCATACCTCGTCAGGCGATCATCGGGTCGGAAAAACAACCCCAGGTCTACATAATCGAAAACGGGAAAGCGGCCCTTCGATCAGTTGCCATTGGCGCAACAACGAACGAATATTACGAAATTACGAAAGGCGTAAAGGTTGGCGATCAGGTAGTTACGAGCGGCCAAATCAATTTACAAAACGGCACGCCGGTTAGCGCCCAATAATTTAACGGGATCATGTGTAGAGACGTAATCCTTTACGTCTCCTGCGCCGGACGGTTTTGCTGACGCGAGAGGAGACGCAAAGGATTGCGTCTCTACATACAAACCAATATCAATCTACGACTATGAAATTTGTCGAAACCATAATCAAACGCCCCTCCTTCATTATCGTGCTCTTTGCGATTCTGTCGATAGGCGGCCTGTTTTCGTACCGCTTGTTGAGTTATGAATTGCTGCCCGAATTTTCTACCCCGGTCATCACCATCACAACGATATACCCCGGCGCGGCTCCATCCGAAGTAGAAACGGAAGTAAGTAAAAAGATCGAAGATGCCGTCTCAGGATTGGATAATCTCGACGACGTGAAATCCAATTCGTTCGAAAACGCGTCGGTTCTTGTCGTTCAATTTAAAGCCGGTACCGATATCGACTTAGCGCTGCAAGATGCCAAGCGGGAAATTGATAAAATAGTGAGCGATCTGCCGGATGATGCCGAGCAGCCCTCCTTATCGAAAATATCGCCCAGTGATCAGCCTATCATGCAGTTGCTGGCAACCTCGACGCTGCCCAACGAAGTGTTCTATCAACAGGTAGAAGATAAATATTTGCCTATTCTTCAGCAGATTAAAGGCGTTGCCGACATTACGATGGTTGGGGGCGACAAACGCGAAATCCGTGTGAACGTCAACGACGACAAACTGAATTACTATGGCTTGTCGCTGCTTCAGGTGTCGCAGGCCATTAACCAGGCCAACCTTGACTTCCCAACCGGGAAAGTGAAAAGTACGACCGAGAACATGACATTACGGCTCGCCGGGAAATTTACTTCGCTCGATGATATTCGGAAGTTAGTCGTTGCAACGCCCGCCAACGGAAGTCCCATACGTATTGGCGATGTAGCGAACGTAACCGACGGGATAACCGACCCAAACAGCATCAGCCGCTACAACGGCCAGAATGGTATCGGGCTGTTCATCAAAAAACAATCCGACGCCAATGCAGTCGAAATCAGCCGATTGGTTCAGGAGAAATTAGCCTTGGTTGAGAAAGAAAACGCCAAAGACAAAGTTCATTTCGCCATTGCATACGACAGCAGCATTTTCACTCTTGCCTCTGTCGAAGCCGTTACGCATGACCTGATTCTGGCCGTCGGGCTGGTGGCGATTGTCATGTTACTATTCCTGCACAGTCTTCGTAATGCGTTCATTGTGATGATATCGGTGCCAGCTTCGCTGATTTCGGCTTTCCTCTTCATGTACGTGATGGGCTACTCGCTCAACCTCATGACATTGCTGGCTCTTTCGCTGGTGATCGGGATTCTGGTGGATGACTCGATTGTGGTGCTCGAAAATATCCAGCGACACTTGGAAATGGGCAAAAACCGATGGCAGGCTACCCTCGATGGTGTTAGCGAAATCGGCTTTGCCGCCATTGCCATTACGTTGGTAATTGTGGTCGTGTTCGTGCCGATTACGTTTGTGGATTCCGTCATCGCCGATTTGCTGCGTCAATTCGCGCTGACCGTGGCCTTCGCTACGTTGGTTAGTTTGGTCGTAAGCTTTACCCTGACTCCCTGGCTGACATCGATGCTTGCCAAGTTAGAGCATCTAAATCCAAAGAATCCGTTTCAGGCATTTCTTCTTTGGTTTGAAAAAGGACTTACAAGCCTGACCAACGGGTATCACAGTAGCTTAGGCTGGGTATTGAGACACAAGCTGGCATTCACCGGCATATTGATCGCGATTTTCGTTTTTACGGGTTGGGTAATGAGCCTGGGCATCATTGGCTCCGAGTTCGTAGCGCAGGGTGATCAGGGTAAATTCCTGCTGACGATGAAACTCGATAAGAGCGTATCGTTGCAACAGAATAACCTGACATCCAGAAACATAGAAAACTACCTTCGCAAGAAACACGAAGTGCAGACCGTATTCGCCAACGTAGGCGGAGCCAGTACAGGATTGAACAGTACGGGGCAGGGAGCCGCTAACCGAACGGAGTTAACCGTTGAATTGGCACCTGCCGAAGACCGGCCTGGCCATATGCCAACGGAATCGTACATGATGGTCGTTCGAAAAGAATTGGCCGAACGTTTTCCGGCTATCGAATTTGGTTCGTCCATTATTGGGATCGTTAATTCCGGCACGGCGCCCATTGAGATTTTTCTCAGTGGCGATAACATTGATAAAAATTTAGCCGCAGCGCAGGATCTGGCTAACCGAATCAAAAAAACGCCCGGTGCCAATGACGTCAACATATCCATGGAAACGACCAACCCCGAAGTCCGGGTAGAAATCGACCGGGAGCGAATGGCCAAATTGGGGCTGAACATCCAAACTGTGGGCGCAACCCTGCAAAACGCGTTTGCCGGTAACGACGATTCCAAATTTCGGGATCAGGGCGAAGATTACGATATCCGGGTGATGCTCGATGCCTTCGACCGCAAAAATCCCGATGATGTGAAAAACATCAACTTCTATAGCCCATCAACCAATCGCCCGGTACGTTTAGCGGAGTTTGCCAATGTATCACTGAGCAACGGCCCTTCGCTATTGGAGCGCAAAAACCGTCGCTCGTCGGTTACGGTTACGGCTAACACGTTAGGAACGGGCTCGGGTACGCTAACGGCTGTGATTCAGGCTGATCTGGCTAAAAATCCGCTGCCCGCCGGTGTAACGGTTAGCTGGGGCGGTGATGCCAAAAACCAAAGCGAAGGATTCGGTTCGTTGGGTATTGCGATGCTGGCCGGTCTTATGCTGGTCTACTTCATCATGGTGTTGCTCTACGACAGTTTCGTTTATCCGTTCGTCGTATTGTTTTCGGTTCCGGTAGCGGTAATTGGCGCTTTACTAGCGCTGGCACTAACATCGTCCAATATCGGGATTTTCGCCATGCTGGGAATGCTGATGCTGATTGGATTAGTGGTTAAAAACGCCATTCTGATCGTTGACTTTGCCAATCAGCAAAAAGCCCAGGGCGTACCCTTCCGGCAGGCTATTCTGCACGCTGGCGAAGAACGGTTGCGGCCAATTCTGATGACGACTATCGCGATGGTAATCGGTATGTTTCCTATCGCAACCGCCAGTGGAGCCGGTGCCGAATGGAAAAATTCATTGGCGTGGGTACTGATTGGTGGGCTGACTAGTTCGATGCTTTTGACTATTTATCTGGTGCCGATGATGTACTACCTCGTTGACCGATTACAGGAATGGTTTGCCGGTCGCTTCAGCAAAGCAAAAGTAGCCGAAGCCGTACCGGAAGCGGTGTAGTTTATGGCCGGTATCTAACCCTAAAATGGGGATCAGAATAGATTGTACCCCCTTTTTGCCAGGATTACAGGATTAACAGGATTTTCAATAAATCAAAATCCTGTTAATCCTGTAATCCTGGCAAAAAATAACAACTCATCTAACCATGACAACCCATCAAATAAACAACCGGCTACACGAGATTCTTACCAACGTTGGTATCAGCCTGACTGCCCTAACCGATCAGGCAAATTTTAGCCGCGACCTGGGGCTTGACTCACTGGACGTAACGGATTTATTGCTACAAATTGAGATCAGTTTTGGCATTCGCATCCCCGATGAAGACTGGGGAAAGCTACAAACGGTTGGCCAGATGAAAGACTATCTAGCCATCGAAGTGAGGTAAACTTTTCAAAAC
>CAXVWN010000187.1:0-5769 GCA_964263725.1 Spirosoma sp. | reverse complement strand
ACGGCAGTTGAAAAGCCAGTGGCATCAATGGGCCAATACGCATCAGGTCTTTCCAAAACCGGCCCAGAACAATTAGACAGATTAGTTTTTCTGGCTGTGATGTCGGGTTCTCAAACCCGACATCACCCGTTTATACCTACCTAATTAGGTTGCAATTCGACATCGTCGGCGCGTCGGGCTTTTTCCCATACGCCCGATGTATTGCCTCGCCAGTAGCGCAGAAAGCCCAGAATGGCGCAAACATTCATGAAGGTGAAATAAAACGGAACAAATAAAGCCTTAACGCGAATGTGCCGGTGCTCCAGCCGATACCCAATCCAGGCGGCTGCGTAAAATAGACACTGCCCAACGAACAAAGCCAGCCAGAACATAGACAAAGGAGTAAGGGGCTGAACCGGTAGAATCAAGGCCAGATTAGCTAGCCAGATGAGTGGTAGGCAAAAGGGCGTTACTGCCCAACGCAATACCCGATGCGAAACATATTGGAAGGTTAGCCAGCCATACTTGACAATATTAAGCAAGAAAAGCAAACGCATAATCGACTGAAATCCACCCGCGGCAATTCTGACTTTACGCTTTTTTTCTTCGTCGATGGAAAATGAAGGACGCTCTAAAGCATACGCATCGGGTTCATATTCAACCCGGTATCCGTTCCCGGCAATTCGCAGTGAGATAATAAAATCGTCCAGCAGGGTATCGGGTTCAACGGTTTCGTAGAGTGGCGTACGGAGTGCAAACAATTCGCCCGCTGCGCCGACAACGGTATGCAATTGGGCATCTTTCCGTTTTAAATACGATTCATATTTCCAGTATAATCCCTCGCCGGAACCCGCAGCCGATTCGCTGTCAAGTACATCTATGCGTTTTTCGCCAGCCACGGCCCCGACGGATTCATCCCGAAAATGACGCACAAGGTTACGGATGGCCCGGCTATTAAGTTGCGTATTGGCATCGCTGAAAACGACAATCGGCGTCGTTACGTGTTGCATGGCTCTGTTCATCGCGGCCACTTTACCGGCCCTTTCCAGCCCGCCCAGCACTTCAATCTGGCGGTCGCCACCATCGCGTAACGACTCTAGCCAGGCTGTCGAGCCATCGGTGGAGCCTTCTGTGACAAACAAAAGCTGAAGCTTTTCGGCAGGGTAATCCAACGAGCGGGAATTTTCGAGCTTGGTCGAGATGCAGCTCATTTCATTGTAAGCCGCCATCACCAACGTCACCGATGGCGCATAAGAATCGTCGTCAGTGAGCGTTCGGAGAGGATTGAACAGGCTACGAATTTTAACCAGTAACGTAATCAAAATGCCATATCCCACGTAGGTATAGGCAACTATGCTTAAGCACAGTATAAGGAAAATTTGCATGATTATCAGGCAATTGAATAAGTCTGGGCCAAAATTTCCTGCCCGGCAGGTTCATATATTTTGTAAGTTGCCAGCAGTTGCCGGGCCGTTTGTGTCCAGGAGAAATGAGAAACCCGTTCTTTACCGCGTTGAATTAAAAGGCGACGAAGCTCCGGGTCTTGATTAATCTGCTGCATGGCTTCAGCAATACGGTCGGGTTGGTGCGGATCGACCAGCAACGCGGCATCACCGGCCACTTCGGGCATGGCAGTGAGGGTGCCGGTAATAACAGGTGTGCCGCAGCCCATCGCTTCTAAAATGGGCAAACCAAATCCTTCACTGATGGATGGAAATAGGAAAATTTCGGCCATCGTGTACAGTGCTGGCAGGTCTTCGTCGTGAATGTAGCCGATAAATTCACAACGCACCATAACAAATGCGTACTCGTCGGGGGTTAGTAACTGCTTTAAAAAAGGAGGCAGTTTTCCACTAATTACCAGGCAGACGTTTTTATCTGTTTGACCGTATTTAATAAATGCCCGTAATACGTTTTGAATGTTTTTTCGTGGGTCTGCGCTCCCCAAAAACAAGAAATAACGCGCTGGTAATTGGTATTTTTTCAGGACACTGGCTAGCTGGTCGACTTTGATAGGTGTCATAAACCGCTTACTAACACCATTGTACAGCACATCAACCGTTGAGATGTTAAGCGCTTCTTTAATTTGCTGAGCCGCAAATTTGGAAACCGTTAAAATTTGGCAACGATTGATCAGTCGATGAATCAACAGCGCCCGATATCGGTTGCCAAAACGCTGGTAGGCGGTAGCCGTATTAACGCCCGTACTCTGATTTAAGAACAGTACATCGTGTAACGTCAGAATCAACGGTACGCTCGTGAGCAGTGGGGCCGTGTTGGCGGTGCAATGCAGAACATCTAACTTATATTTTCGTAAGGCTCTGGGTAGGGCTACCTGCTCCCAGTGAATATAATTCATGCCTGGTATTTGCACCAGCGTAAAGTTACCGCGAAGGTTAAGGCACTTATCATCATCGTCGGGACGAACGAATATAAAATAGTCGTTTACGTGATCTATTTGCTGGAGCGCATTGATGAGTTCCAGCGCCACAATGTCCATTCCATGTTTGTGATGCCGTAGTAGGCGTTGCGCTTCGATTCCAATTCTCATACACTTGTCTTTAGCGTCATTAAATCATTCCTCGTTAGGTCGGGCTGCTTGGTCGATACCGTTGGCCGTGCTACAGCATGGCGAATATGCCAGCTGACACCTTTTATAAGTGCCTTTAAGAAAGATAGTTGGCCTCTCAGACCATACATGATTATTGCTTTCGGCAGCGCAAGTCCAATATAGTAAACAGAAAAAAATAGTAGTGCCAGACCAGACACATTTCGACGCATAAACAGAATCCGATTCCGGGTTTGATAGTATACCTTGAGTGGATTTCCCTTGCCAACCGTCATTGACTCTTTGTGGAATACCAGAGCCGAAGGTTGGTAATAAATTTTGTAGCCTGCCTGAAGAATTCGATAGCACCAGTCAAGTTCTTCGTAATACAGAAAATATAGCTCGGGTAATAAACCGGCTTGCTCAACCACTTCGCGTTTCACCATCATAGCCGCGCCATGCGCAAAGTTGGTAAATCCCGGCTGATCAAATTGCCCCTGGTCTACCTGATGACTACCAATGGCCCAAGCCTGACCGGTGTATTGATTTAAGGGTGTGTAACCAGCATATTGGATGACCGTTGGATTCTGGTAATAGCGAATTTTGGGGCAGGTTACGCCAACATCAGAATCGGTCAGGAACGGTTCCAGCAAGCGTTCGATCAGGTCGGGTGTAACTTCGGTATCGTTGTTAAGGAGTAGCAAAAAGTCGCCTTGCGCCTGTCGGATGCCTACATTATTTCCTCCGGCAAACCCTAAATTTTCATCATTTACAATAACTCGGGTATTCGCAAAATTCTCCTTCCGAATTAAGGCGGTGGGGTTTTGGGTGGAGTTATTATCGACAACAATGACTTCAAAAGCAGGATAGGATAACCGCTGGATGGATTTTAGCAGCGCACAGGTTACCTCAGCCTGATTATAATTCAGAGTAATCAGGGAAACGAACGGTACAGGCTTCATACATTTTCCTTCTGAAAAACGGCTTTCACCGTCCGTATCAAAATGATCAGATCTGTTTTGAACGAGTATGTTTTGGCGTAAAGAGCATCTAGTTGAATGCGTTCCTGATCCGACACGCCTGGCTTGCCCCGTTTTGTAACCTGCCACAGACCCGTAAGGCCAGCGGGCGCTGCAAACCGGCGTGCGTAAGCAGTTGTCGTTAGTTTTTCAGCCTCGTACGGTGGGAGCGGACGGTTTCCTACAAAAGACATATCGCCCTTCAGAATGTTGATAAGCTGAGGTAATTCGTCGATGCTGGAGTTCCGCAAAAATTTACCAAGCCGGGTCACACGGGGATCTTCCTTAAATTTCATGAACATAGCCTTTGCCTTACGAGTACGTTGAACCTGCACTTCGCATACTTGCATATTGTCCTGAAATAGAGGCCGCTGACAGGTTGTGCCAGCCAGTTGACAGGTATCACATAACTCGTCGGGGGCTTGTTCGGGCAGGGCTGATTTGTACATATTCTGCGACGACATTCCTGCAATTAGCTTGTCGGCTCCGGTGCTCATTGTCCGAAACTTATACATGTAGAATAGCTTGTACCCCATGCCGATTCGCTTGGATTTATAAAAAATCGCTCCTTTTGAATCAAGGCGAATCAAGGCCGCAACCACAATTAACAAGGGTGATATGGCTAATAAAACGCTGAACGAGACAATGATATCGAACAGGCGTTTGCCAATCGGAATCTTTTGTTTTTTAGAATGCTCAAGCTCATTTTCTATTTCACTGTATTTTTTTCGGCGAATGAGGTAAGCCAGTCGTTTGCGAAGAGCCGATTCATCGAAGTTAAGTGGGAATACATCAATAATCGGTCGGCCCTCCGCCTGAACGTTTGTATCGGTTTCAGCGTCGGTACTGAGCAGTATCGTTGAAAATTCGTACTGGATTCTCGCCGAATCGATCGTATTTAAAAATTTAAGCCCACCTAACTCATCGTTGATAATCACTAAATCGACGACTTCGCCCTTTTGTAATCGTGTAATAGCTTCTGCCCGGCTGGAAACCGCCGTCACCGTTATCATTTGAGCAAAAGACTGCTTAAATTCAGATGCTCTTTGTATGTCGTTTTCGACATACAAGACGTGAAAATCACGTTCCTGAGTTATTGTTTGCGAAAGCATAGGATTTTAAAAGAGTTTCTAACGAAGCGGACTTAAATGGGTCGAGTCAAAGTTCGATCGAAAATTCTGGCGCTCAGTAGTCCGGCGCAGCAGGGCTTTAATTTTGGCTTTCACCTCCAGAGGGTTAAAAGGTTTTACAATAAAGTCGTCCGCCCCCTGTTCTATGCAACTGATTTTCAGCGCGCTATCTTCCATACTTGATAACACAATAATGGGTACATTTCGGTATAGCGAACTATTTCTGATTAAACCGATTAGTTCCTGGCCATCCAGTTGTGGCATCCGTAAATCAGTAAGTATGATATCAGGCATGTTCCCTTTTTCCAGCCATGCCATCGCTTCTATCCCGTTCGTACAGGCGCTTAGCTCAAATTCGGCATTCAATGTATGCTGGATAATTTTCCTTATATAGACGTCATCATCTACATGTAACACATGGTATCGATTTTCCATTAAGGTATGTTTATTGCGATAAATCAGGATTATAATCAAATATAGTAAACATTAAGTTTATCAAATATTAAATCGGTAAATAAAATGTAGTTTATTGATTTTTAGGTGTTTTTCATTGGAATATTTATGTTTTCCAGTAATAATATTACAGTGCACGTCTGCCTGCTTTTGTAATAGGATTGAATAAATTGAGCATTAATACTCTAAATGGCTTTGGGTAGACTGAGCACGTATCGCTTTTGCAAAATTCTGAATAGTACTGGATTACGTATCGCATAGTGAATAAATGAGCTTACTTGATAAGTGATGCGTATCTTTAAAGTAAGGTGAACCGATTTCGATGAAGCTATCTATATCTCTATTCATAAATTGCTTACTTATTCTGGCTATGCGGGTAACATATGCCCAGAATTCGTCAGGTTGCAATTGCGATTATACTATTACCAAAGGGGGGGTGTATGCCAACAGCACCCTGAAAGTACCCCCCGGGAAGACGGTTTGTATTCAGGCGGGGCGCTATGAGTACCTTCGGTTCAATGGATTTGTGGGCGCTCCGGGCCAGCCCATCCGGTTTGTCAACTGTGGAGGGCAAGTCAGCGTAGGTATAAATGCTTACTACTCAGGGATTCAGTTCAACGCCAGCCGGTATTTTGTGTTG
>CAXVWN010000186.1:0-13824 GCA_964263725.1 Spirosoma sp. | reverse complement strand
TCCCACCAGGTTCCATCGGCTGCGTCAACATGCACGGTGTAGTAATTGAACTGGATAATGTCGCCGGGGATAAGATTAGCGAGAGACACCTCCGTTCCCCAGACATAATCAGCGTCGGAGTTCACGCCGTCGGCGCCCATGATGTCATTTGACGTCTTGGCATGCGCATTTTTTAGGGCTTTTTCTGCTAATGTCCAGCATTGGCCGTCGCCGTCTCGGTGACCCACTTTACCGGCTGCATAGGCTGCCACTACTTTACCAACTGCCATCTTTGTTGTTTTGAAGAAATGTTAACGGCTTTATTTACAGGATCGAAATTCTATTTGTCAAAGAAACGGCGGGGTCATTATGTCATTATCCGCTGGTCCGGGACGTATGGTGGCTATCATGGATTGAGAGTAAGCTGGCTGTATAGAATGGTTATTAATACCCAAAATATGAGGCTACTCACCAACAATATAAACATGCTTGATAAGCCCATCTTGTACACTACCACCTACGTCAAGAGCAGCGGCAAAAGCGCTCCATAATTGCAGGGCAACTACTTTTTCAATCGGTTTCGCGGCAAAAACAGTTGGTAATTTACCGGCTCGAACAAACTGTTTAAATAGTTTAGGATAATCGTCCACAAAGACTTTGGCTAAATCACGCGCGATTCGTTTGCGTTCCGCTCGTCCATAGCCGCGTAATAAAGTACTAATTGGTTTACCAGAAGAGCGGCTGATTTGAATAATCAGCCGTGCGCTTTGTCCTAAGCCGACAATATCGCCCAACAGGGCAATGCCGTCCAGTGCATCAGTTGTATTCTTGTACCACTTTTCTGAATCGAAAAATTCTTCGTTACGGCCATCGTTCCAGAAGAGGTTATTGGCAATTCGTCCAATGGAAATACCACATTGGGCTGCGCTGGCCGCAGCACCGGACCAGGTAACAACCGTAATAATTGTGGATAAACCACCGGTGGCAGGGGCGGCTGCGCCCGCTGCAAGCGAAACACCACCAGTAACGGCTGCAGAACCACAACTTAATAAAAACGTAGGCGCTTCATGCAGAAAAGAGCCCCAACGCGATTGATTTTGCGATATGTTTTCCATCTGCTGCATTTCTTTCTGGGGAGAAAATTGAGATTGTACTCCGCCTGGTAGAGGTAGGCCGTCTTCCAAAATTACGATCCAGGTTCGTAAGCCCTGCGGTATAGCCTGATTCGGCTGTTTTAGCACTCTGGATGTATACTCCCCCGAATAACCAATACCCATCCCACTAAGACGAGGATTACTATCGACGTAGTGCATAAATTGCTGTAAGCACTGTTGTGAAATCATACCCTCTATTTTTACAGATCAATCATTCGTCTGGACCGTCTCAAAACTCAATTCTCCCGCTTCATTGGTCGTCAAATTCAGGTGCGTACCTTTCCCGATTTCACCGGCTATGATCATTCGGGAAAGCGGACGGCGGAGCCGGTTACGGATTACCCCACGGAGCGGGCGGGCTCCGTATTTGGGCGTGTATCCTTCGAGAGCAAGTTGCCGCCGGGCCGCGTCTGTCAGCGTGACCGTGATACCTTGCTTGTCGAGCATTTTTAGTAGCGATTTCAACTGAATATTGAAAATACTCACAATTGCCCCTTCCGAAATGGGCTGGAACGGAATAATTTCGGTGAGTCGGCCCAGAAACTCCGGTCGGAAGAAACGGCCCATAATTTCCAGTAACTCGTTCGATGTAGCGATCTCACCCTTCGCGGCTTTTTCCACGACATAATCGCTCCCGATGTTGGATGTGAACAGGATGATGGCGTTCGAGAAGTCGCCTTCGCGGCCAAGCCGGTCGTGAAGCAGACCCTCGTCCAGAATTTGCAGAAAGATATCGAACACCGACGGGTGGGCCTTTTCGATCTCATCGAACAGCACTACAGCGAAGGGTTGCTGCCGAATTTTGGTCACTAATAAACCGCCTTCTTCGTAGCCAATGTAACCCGGAGGAGCGCCATAAAGCAGGGCGGCTGAGTGCTCTTCTTTAAACTCCGACATGTCGAAGCGGATGAGTGCCCGCTCGTCGTTGAACAGGAAATCGGCCATTGATTTAGCCAGTTCCGTTTTGCCGGTTCCGGTGGGACCGGAGAAGAAAAACGAACCAATTGGCTGACCGGGCCGACTCAAACCGGAGCGGTTTTCCAGAATGGCGTCGGCAATGATCTTCACGGCATGATCCTGACCCACCACCCGCTGTTTCAGGTGTTCATCCAGAGCCAGTAGTTTGTCGCGTTCCTGCGACTGAATTTTGCCCAGCGGAATACCCGTGCGGTTGGCCACCACAGCCGCTACTTCGGCCGGTTCAACTTTATCACGAACCTGCTGGCCAAGGACTTCAAGCTTGGCCAATAGGGAAACTAAATGATCGACCAGGGCGTCGGGTACTTCAAACAAATCGGTCTGTAATTCTTCTTCCAGTTGCCCCAGCAGCACCGGGCTAAGCCGGTTGTTCAACTGTCGCTCAAACCAGCGAACGTTAGGCATGTAAGTTAGCGGGTCACTACTATCGGCATTCTCCCGAATAGTGGCTAAATCGGCCCGTAGCCGCTCAATTTCGGGTTGCGTCGTTTCGGCGGCCATTTTCATGGCGGCCATTGTCCGGTCAATCAGGTCGATGGCCGCATCGGGCAGCCGCCGGTCTTTGAGGTATCGTTTGGCGAGTCGAACCGCTTCGGAAACGGTGTTGTCGGCTACGCCAATCTGGTGGTGTTTTTCGAAAAGTGGCAAAATCGTTTGCACCATCCGGGTGGCCGTTTGCTCATCGGGTTCGTCGACCGCCAACACCTCAAATCGTCGGGCAAAAGCTTCGTCTTTTTCGAGGTATTTCCGGTATTCGTCGTTGGTCGTTGCGCCAATGAGCGTTATGTCACCCCGCGCCAGTTCTGGCTTTAACAGGTTAACCAGGCCAACAGCTCCGCCATTCGGGTCCATCAGCACATGAATTTCGTCGATGAACAATATCGCCCGGTCGAACTCTTTCAAATCAGCCAGAATTCCCTTGAGCCGGTCTTCAATTTCGCCTTTGTAGGAGGCTCCGGCAATCAACGACCCCATGTCCAATTGAAATAATTGGGCGTTTTTGAGATGCGGAGGGACATGGCCGGATACAATTTGCTGCGCCAGCCCTTCGACCAGTGCGGTTTTGCCAACGCCCGGTTCGCCGGTGATGATGACATTTGGTTTGAGCCGCCGACCCAGAATTTCGATCATCTGGCGGGTTTCCCGGTCGCGCCCGACAATAGGGTCAAGTTTACCTTCTCTGGCCGACGCCGTGCGGTCGGTGCAAAATTTGAAGAGTGTTTTGCCCGTTGCTACTGTCTCCGAATTGGCAGGTTGTCCATTACTGCTTTTTCCATTGCCCGCCACTCCGCCCGTCTGACCGTTTACGGCCTGTTGAAAGCCAGCATCCATCACGGCTTTTTCAAGCAATTGAGTCTCCGTCAGGGGAAATGACTTGAGCTGATCGCGGCTAAACGCAACGTCGGGTTTACACATGGCCGTGAGTACCGCCATAGGAGTAAGTTCGGCCTCGCCAAGTTTCATCCGCACCACATCCGACACTTCCATCAAGGCCCGAATTTGCGCATCGCCGGTGGGTTCCTGCGTGGTGCGGGCTGATTTTGGATAGCCTTCGACCCGAATGTCGGCCCAGTCACGAAGATAGGGCACATCAATATCCCAGACGGTCAACTGCGAAGCCAGACCAACATCGTTGTGCAGTAACCCTTTAAGCAGATGACCCGGCGAAAAGGTCGGATGCTGATATTCCCGCGCAATGGCTTGTGCAATGCCGACAGCCCGGCGGAGTTCTTCAGTATAGGCAAGGGTTAGCATAAGTGGTTTGATTACGTATGGAGCAGCCTGACACTACTGATTTATGAGTGTTGTCTCCTAATAACATCCGTTAATACCTGCATAAAGCATGTAAATTATTCGGTTGATTCGGTTGTATTGCCTAGTCATTGTGTGAACGGTAAATAAGAGTTATTATCCGGATCATTCCTGACTGCTTGCGGATCAATCCTTTCAGTAATATTGATAAAGTGGATATTTCTATCTGGGTCATGTCGCCCCTAAATCCCCTAAAGGGGACTTTGCTTGTGCTTGAAAAAAGTCCCCTTTAGGGGATTTAGGGGTATTTGCAGACAGTTTCCTATAAATCGCCAGCCCGTACCACATTTACTTTGGTGTTCGCTTCGGCCAGTTTAGTTTGTGCCTGCTGCTTGGTAGAGCCTCCCGCGTTATCCACTACCCGCTGAAATGTAGTGATGGCTGAGGTGTAGAGTCGTTGTCGTTCGGCCGGGCTTTTTAACCGCACTTCGTTGGCGCGGGCCAGATCACATTCGGCGCGGGCTAAATCAAGTTGAAAACGCAAATCCTCTACAACGGCCGGTGCTATACCTCCGCCACCTGCCGGAGCAGCCGCTACCGTCGGTCGGGGTGCTGCGGGTGCTCCGCCCCCGCTGGGTTTAGAGGCCAGTAACGCCTGCAACATAGACACCTGTTGGTTGGCGGCTCTCAAATCGGCCGCGAGACGCTCAATTTCAGCCGTGCTATTGCCATTTTTCAGGTTAGCATCCCGCAGAATGCCAATGGTATTGCGGTACGTCAGCAAGGCATCAAACGATGTAACGACAGCCCTTGACAGGCGTTTGTTAATGTCATCGGCCAGCATTAATGAGTCACGCTTGACTTCGTAGAGAGCCGTTTGAACATTGGCCGACTGTTCCTGCGACCGCCGGATACCGTCGGCTTTCATCACATCATTGGTTGCCGCAGCCAGCGATTGATCGGTCGCTTCGATTTCCCGTAACGTTCGGTTCATCGTTTCCAACCGTTCAATAATCCGGGCCTGCTCATTCATTGTGGCTTTAAATCGGTCGTTCTCTTCTTTTAATAATTGACTTGGGGCACTGAATAATAGGTAAGCCGCACCCAGCACAATAAGTAGTGATACGGCATAAAAAGTGAAAAATCGGCGGCTAGCGGCTGAACGTTCTGCTTGATTAAGGGGCTGCATAGAGATTTAAATAGATTAAGATAATAGGCAATGAATAATGGATAATGAATGATTATAACAATCTAATAATCAATGCAAATGAATTGATTATTATCCATTATCAATTTTACATTTATTTAATAATGTAAACCGGATAGTCGTTGAGGTCGCCGATGTTGTAAGTGCGTGGGTGCTGGCTGCCCTCCGTAAGTTCTTTGACCCGCTGCGTGATGTAGTTGTCGAGCTCTTTGGTGTAGATGACTCCATTGTGATCAGAATCGGCTTTGCCCTCAAGTCCGTCAAGCAGCGCCTTCGTAAAGGCCCCATGCTTCCAGTCATCAGATTCCTGGGATTTTTCGTTTCCGCTCGACGACGCGAACAGAATCGATCCCGATCCCGCGCTGGTAAAGTCACGCACCATTTCATCCATCGACACCGTTAGAGAGCGCATCGCCACCTGATTTTTGCCGAAACTTCCACTGTGGCAGGCATCCAGAAATGTGATTACTTTGCTGTAGATGTGGTCGATGAAGTATTTGATTTCGCTGTCGCGAATGGCGGTCGATTCGAGGTTGGCAAGTTCTACATCACTGGGAATGATGTAAAAATCATTGCCGGTGCCGTTGGTCCCGTGCGAGGCAATGCTAATAATGGCCAGATCATTCTGCGTTGCCTCCCGACCGAGGTTCTGGAACGCTTTTCGGATTTCGCGGGCGGTGGCTTTTTCGTTGGTCAGGGTTACAACTTTAACTTCGTTGAACAGCCCGCCTTTCTGAGCCAGCAACGCGGCACTGAGGGCTTCGGCGTCTTTATCGGCGTAATGGAGCTGAATGCCGGGGTCGCTATATTTGGAAATACCGATGGACAATACGTACAAATTCGGCTTATTAGCGATTTTCTTGACGGGCGGCACATACGTAATGATTTTACGTTCGGAGAGGGCTTCGGCGTCTTTATTTTTGGCAAACAGGCGGATTTCGTTATCGCCCTCCACGAGCCGAATCGTCCGCTCGACAGCGGTTACTTTGGCCGTACTGCCGGTTTTCAGACCCCGCTCTTCGGCCACGGGCCGACCGTTGAGCAGCACCTTCGTCTCAGATACCGCGCTTTCCGACAATACCTCGGCTCGCAGCGTAAACTGCTCGGCCGACACTCTCATTTCTGAAGTGGGCTCGATCCAGCGAAATTGCGGGGGCGACATGGCCATAATATCGCGTTTCTGGGCCTTTACGGCCGCCAGTGATGCGGTGAAATTACCGGTTTCCAGTACTTTTTGAATCAGGTCCGGGTTGTAAAATGCTTCGCGGTAATTAGCCACAGGATAGTAGTCGGCATTGCGCATGGCTCCCCGGTTCACCAGCCAGCCGATGTATTTTTCGCCGTCGGGCGAGGCATCATAATAGCCGCTGGGGTGCCACATGACCCATTCGTCATCGGTACCGATAAAAATGCTTGTCAGCGGCTCGGCGCGGTTGTTGTTTATAAAACTCGCCGTGTTCCAGATACGAATAGTTTGATCGGCTGAACCCGACACGAGCCGCTTTCCATCGGCCGATGCGCCTAGCCCCCAAATCTCATCCTCATGCCCATGCAGCTGGACAATTTCCTGTCCTTTCAGATTATAGACCCGCAGCACACCTTTGGCCCCACCGGACAGGAACATTTTACCATCCGGCAAAAAGCCCCAGACATTGTGGCTAAATCCGTCGGTATCATCGCGACGGATCGTATTGATGACCTTGCCTTTGTGCATCAGGGTCAGCAGTTTAACCTCACTCGTGCCATCGGTATCTGTCGTGAGACTATAATCACCAGCCACAACGGGCAGTTTTCCAAAGACTTCGCCGGGCGTTACCGGCGTAATGCCCTGGTTCTGCCAGTCAAATACTTTGGTCAGTGTTGACTGGCCCCGCCCGTCTGTATAGGCATTGGCGTAGCCAATCCGGGTGCCATTTAGCCCAACACCCCAGGTGATGCGCCCTTTCCCGCCTAATTCACGCACGAGTTTCCCCGCCCCTCGCGCATCGGGTTGCCAAACCAGAAGTTCCTGATTGTAGCCGCCCGCCGTTACGACCACGTCATCTGACAAAAATGCTACGGCTTTGGCGGTATTAAGGTTTTTACCAAACGTCGCGATTTTCACCAACGTGGTGTCGCGCAGGCTCTGATACAGATTACTGCTAGTATTGCCACCGTATATTCCGCAAAGCACCCGTTGGCCATTGGGCGATACCGCTAAACCCAGCGGAACGGTACCATTCTGAATGCGTTGACGCTCAGTTAGTTTACGATCCAGTACCAGCAATTCGCCATCGGCGTTTCCGGCCAATATGCGCTCTAAAGAGGGCGCGTACATCACCGATTCCAGCGCGGCCCCAGCGTCGGTCCGTTTGAGCAATTTGCCATCGGATTTATTCCAGAGACATATTTTCTGATCCTGCCCAACACTCACGATCCGGTCGCCAAATGTGCACACGCCCCGCACCTCGCTGGTATGCCCAACGAGTTTTCGGGTCAGGGTTCGCGTTTTCATTGACCAGACAGCTATTACCTGATCGGCCCCGCCAGAAATCAGTTCCTGCCCATCTGAAGAGAAAGCCAGCGTTAACACAACATCCTGATGTACGCCCCGCAGCAAGCCAATAAGTTTGCGGGAGGGAAAATCATAGAGTCTTATGAGCCCAACCGAGTCGGCCGAGGAACCAAGCCAGCCGCCAACAGCCAGCAATTTGTTGTCTGACGACAGGGCCAGCGCGTAGATTTTCCCGATATTATCCGTCCCGACCTGCCCCCGAATTTCTTCGGCCACACTACCGGTTTGGGCGTTCCAGAGTTTGATGGTTTTATCTTCTCCCGCTGAAAGCAAGTATTTGCCGTCTTTGGTCATAACCACTTGTCGGACAGATGCTTTATGGCCACCCGTATTGATGTCTAATTGCTGGGCATTGGCACCCGTTGCCAGCAGGCCTAGCAACAGAAGAGGTATAGTATGTCTTATAAACATGATATGTCTACTTTAATTTTCGAGTGGTCGTAAGCGTAAGCTGGGTTTCGGCCCGGCGTGTATTGGCTGGAGCATCAGCCCGGCGGTTTTTCTGATTGATCGTTGTTACATCGTCTGTAATGAATGAAAAGCCTGCTTCCTGCCGCAAGGTGAGTGCCGGAAAAGGACTCGTAGCGGCATTAAGCTGAAGTATTTCGGTCCCAAACGGCTCGGTAACGGTGAAAAACTTCTGGATTTTCACGTAGCGGTTTACGTTGAGCGAATCCACGTAGAAGTTATCATCAAGCAGTACGTGTTGACCGTCGGCAGTATGGTAAATAAACCTCAGGTAGCAGGGCTGCTCGGCCCGGACATAGAGTTTAAGTGAATCGCCGTCGGTAAAGGTTAGTCGACCCCGGCCCCGGTTTGTGAGTACATCGATCTTGAAATCATTGACGATACTACCTTTTTGCAGGGCTTGCTGCATGGCCACCGCCTGACCAAAATTATCCGGTCGCAACGGTGCATTCAACGTCAGGGCATCGGCCAGGGGTAGGCTCTGCGCTGGTATTGGCGTGTTTTTTTTTGTTTGTAAATCAGTCCAGTTGAGCCGGAAGGTTAACTGATCCTTTTCATCGGCAAATGTGCCTTCAATGAGTATTGACGCTGGATCGGCAGGCAGCGTTTTAGCACCGGGTGGTAAGTCGGCAGGTGGCGGCAAAACCACCAGTCCTGATTGCTGCCGCAGCCGTACGACCAGAAAATTGTTCAACACTTTTGAGAATTGGCTGCACAGACCCGTTGCAGCATACGTAAACTTTTCAACCCGAATGGGCCGCCCCTTTGGCAAGCCACTCTTCACCAACAGGTCAACCAGTTGAGCCATTGTCTGGTGAAAAACGGTCAATGTTGCGTTGCCGGAACTCGTGGCCAGGTCTGGCAACGGCTTATTCACTGGAGAACTGGCGGACCCCGCTTCTGCGGTCATATTCGTGATGCCAATAATGCGGTATTCGCTAAAATACCGGCCTTTATCGACGAACCCTATCCGAAATTCGAGCGGGTAACTGGTCGATTGAACCGCGCGATCTTTAACGTATTGTCCTTTAATGCTTTTGGTTACGTAGGCATTGATAAACAAATTGTCGTTGGCCGTTTTTTGAATGGGCGAAAACGTAATTTCCTTGGTACTGAGTTTCGTTGAGATGCCACTCTTGGGAAACCAGAGGATATGATTATTGGCATACCGGTCGGCGGGCAGGTCGTTGCCACTGCGCCGACCGGGTTCAATGTCGTTGAACACCAAGGCCTGAGGTTGCCGGAATACCCGCATAAACTCACGGACGTAATAGGTCCGGCGCTCGTCGGGGTCTTCGTCGGGGTTGCCGATAGCATTCAGCCCATCTGAATACTGTTCTAAAAGTTGGACAACATCCTCTGCTACAGCCTGTTCGCGCTCTTTGGGGTATAGCTGCGCCAAAGCCTCTGGCATAACCAGACCGAGTAATAAAATCATCAACAGGATTCGCACCGGCTGCATTTGGGTAGATTTATTTAGCTTATCGGTGATTGATTTCAACCATCAGGGGCACGATAGTACCTTTAGCAGAACCAGTAATGGCAAACCCCACATCGTCGGGCGTATAACTAATGTATTTTGCCGGTATTAATTCGTCGCCGATGGCAGCCCGTATTTTAGCACTCAACCCGCCCGGAGTCTGACTCATGCGGGTCATCAACTCACTGGCATCGAGCGGTTTCTGCGAATATAAAATCAATAGATAATCTTTGCCGGGGTTGTCGTCCATGCGGATAGCGCCCGTCTCCGACGGAAATGCTACGGTATTGTTTTTGCCCAGCAACGGACTGATGTTGTCATTGGAAGGCAGGATCTTATGCACCTCCCCCGATAAATCGGTGGCAAACGCATACACATAAGCCGGAAATTCATTGGTGACCAGCAGCCGGAACCGCGTTCCCGACGTATACGAATTTTTCATGCGGTAAGCGACTAATTCTTCCTTCAACGACGGTGTTGGCGACGGCGTTTTCGGTTTGGCACCTGCTTCGTCGATTTCCAGATTACGCAGCAATAGCCGTCCGGCGGGCATAGCCATATTGTCGGTCGTCTGAAACGCTACTTTTCCCTGTAAATTCCCGGAGCCAGTCGATTCGGTAGCGGGGCTTGTGCTGGCGGTCGTTGAAACGGGCTGGCTTTTTGTGTTTGGATACACCTGGATGGCGAACAGGGCGAATGTTGCCCAGTCAGAATATTTAATCCAGGCAAATCCCTTCTCGCCCCAACTACTCCCCCAACTATTGAGTACCCGAAAGGCCCCGCTTTTCAATTTTTTATCGTCATACCCAACGATCACCATCATGTTTTTATCCATGCTATCGGCGGGTTTTTCGGTGGGGGCGGGTTCCCAGATTCCTTTCTTGCCGAGATTATAAAAAGAGGGCGGGCAATACGTTGCCAGTAAAACCGGAAAGCCTTCGGCGAGGGCTTTTTTTACCGCCTGTATTTTGACATAAGCGTTGGTTTCGTCGGCTTTAAATAAGGTCTGATAATCGGCAATGCGGTATTTAGCGGCTTCGTCATCGGCCAGAGGAGAGATTTTAATGTCGCACTGATAAGGCACGGTTTTCAGGGTAGCCACGCCTTTTTCCTTGACGAGATCGAGGGCATCGAACGCATTGATTTTGCCTCTGCAATCCATTCCGCTCTGGTATTTCAGCTGCTCATATACATACGATGGCGAAAAGGCCATCTGGTTAATCTGCTGCGTGTTCGTGACACCCTGCTGAATGGCGGCCACCATCGTGCGCATATGGTAGCTAGTGGCAAATGCTACGCCGGTCATATAAGCTCCCTGATCGCCCGACGTAGGCGCATATTGCTCAAGCGAGAAAGCGGCAGGCAGGTTGGCATAATCTCCCTTGACCAGTAAGGGTTTGGATGCCTGTTTGGTCAGCATTTTTGGGTCGTAGTCGAGTCCGCTACCCCGTGGCTGAGCGTGCAGATAGAGTGTACTGAATGCCAGCGTTACCAGCAGAATAAGATTGCGTTTCATACGTATAGTTGGTTTGCCGTTAACGTTCGCGGACGGTTAGGGTGTAAATCTGCCAGAAGTCTTCGGCTGGTTTTTGGGCAAGGGGCTGTTTAACGAATGACTCGCGCGTAGCAATGGGCTCCCCTTTAAAGCTGAACTCTTTCACATCGTGATACACCTGGTTGTCGGCGAAGAGTTTGTTATCGACACCCGGCTCAAAGTTGCTGTAATGATTTACTGTGGTACGCTCAAAGGCGTAGTGGTGTTTTTGGCTGTGACAACGCTCGGCGAAGTCATCCAGGCTTAACTTGAGAGGTTCTCCCTGGCGTGGAAGCACAACCATATAGCCAGATTCGGAAAATAGTACTTTCCATTGGTCCGCAGTTGCCTGAGTGGGTTGGTTCCGTCCGGCTTTGCTGCCAAGCTGGTTTGCCGAATTGACAACCAACTGCACCTTTTTATATATTCCCATACTTAACGGATCGGTGGGTGGCTGCACAGACCGGTGGCAGGCCCCGGCATAAAGGGCCAACGTGGGTAGAATCAGGTAAAACAAACGATTCATGGGCAGGAGTTGTAAGGGAATGAATGGATAATTAATAATGGACAATGAATAATGTATTGGTAATCAGTATATTGTTGTTGTTCATTGTCCATTATTAATTATTCACTGTTCATTATCCATTTATTTTGTTTCGGCCAGTCGGATATCGCCCAGACGAAGTGTCCAGCGGTGATCCGTGTAAAATTCATCCATCAGATCAGTCAGGAGAATGGTTACGTTTTTTGCCTGTTTATCGCGATACCGCAACCGACCCTGGCCATCCAGACCCTCGAATTGTTGGAAAATAGTTGCCTGAGCAACGTAGTTGCCATTATCACTTTTCTGATAATCCCGAATGTAGGCCACGTCATAATAAGTGATGTTCACTTTCTTATAAGGCAGGGCTTTGAGCCGGAAAAAGTATTGACGGACGGGCATACGAGTTACGCGAACAACTTTACCATTCACCACTTTGGACACCTCGATAATAGCGGTGTCGATAAAGAGTTTCATGGCGTTTTTAATGGCCAGATCTCGCAGTATTTCGTTCTCATCTTTGTCGCCTACGGTGCTGATGTAATTTTCGAGTTCGTTGACCTTCTGACTGGCCAGCATTTTAAACGCACCTAATTCCGTGTTGCTCAACGTGGTTTTCTCGTCGACAACCTCTAGATTTTTGGTACGCACCTGTGCCTGACTGGCAAAGCCACCAGCCAACAGGGTCATATAAAGTAACAGGATAACGTTAAGTCGCATGTTGGTGAGTTTGTCTTATTCCCAGATTTCCTGAATGGTAATCATGGCGTAATGGCTGGCATCGGGCGTACGCTGAGAGCGGTTCTCAATCAGATTGATTATCCTTATCCGGGCCGCATTAAGGCACAATCGTTCAATTACCTGTCCAATGGGTTGCACCTCAACAAGCGTCTGGTCAACGTAAATAGACACGCGTGCCTGCGGATCAAAAAACTGATCGGCCTCACGCATGCGCTTAAGCCGGGTGGTTGTTGGCACTTGCTCGTCGGCCAGATCATTGAGGTAACGATTGATGACATCAATTGCCAGCGGAGGAGCTTGCACGGGTAAACCCGTTGGTGGCGTTGCTACAGACGGTTTGGCAGATAAAGCGGCTGAATAGCTTGTCGCGCGATTTATTTGGGGAGTTTCAGGGTTGGGTACGCCAGCGGACAAAGCCAATACGGTAGTAGCCGGTTCTGCATCCACCAGATTGAGTTGGTACAGTGGCGTTTGTCGGCCACGCGGGCCAATGAATGTCATGACGCGATTTTGGGCATCGGCCAGTACCTCCCGCCAGTTTACGGTATTATTATAATGTACGGCGCAGTCGAGGGCGGTTTTGAAAGCTCGGGTGTAGTAGCTGCCTTCCGTAGCATCGGCGTAAGAACACTCCCCCCGGCTGCAACTGGCCACTAAAACATCGCCCCGTGCCTGCCTGAATAGCGCGGCATATTGCGTCGCAACCGTTTTTTTATCTTCGACGACCAGATTTCTGACCGTTACAGAGCGGGGTCTGGCAATATTATTGCAACAGTCGCCGATGGTCAGGCAGAAACGGGCTCCTTTTTTACCCAATTGGGCATGCAGTTGGTCGAGTGCTATCGTCGGTCCACTCATCTTGAGTAGCGGCCAATTGCTTAGGCGGTCGGTGGTTGTATAGCCGTGTCCAGTATAATAGGTTAGCAGAACATCGTCGGGGTTTAGCTTCAGTGACTCTATATAAGCCGTCAGCGCAGTCTGGCTAAACTGATCATCCCGCAAAACCGTCAATTGAATCGGGTAATTAATGGCCGTACCAATGGTGTTGATCTGCTCCTGCATGGTACGAATGTCTGTAACGCATCCTGTACCAATAAAACTATCCTTGGTATCGGCTATAATAAGGGCATGCAGCGTTTGCCCGGTTATAGAGAATGACCAGGTAAAACAGACAACTAAAAGGGTGAAAAATGTACGCATAATACGATAATCGACAACTTTAGAAAGCTCGATTTATCAAAAATAGCTATTCTTCATCCAAACTGTTTAAGAGCTTTCGAGTAAGCGGTCTTTATTTCAATTGTTTTTATCGAAAGGTAAAGGGGTGTATCGTTTAACTCCCTAATTTCGCTATTAAACTACAAGTCAGTAACTTAAATAACATATTTAAATATATTGATTTGTGTTCTATCAATCCCTGATTCGACACCATGAAA
>CAXVWN010000185.1:0-7689 GCA_964263725.1 Spirosoma sp. | reverse complement strand
TGCGTGCGGTAGCCATCATCCTGATACCCATGCGAGTCGGCGTAGCGAGCTAAATCCAGCCAGTGGAGCGCCATTTTTTCGCCGTAAGCAGGATTCTGCAAGAGTTGGTCAACAGCCTCTTCGTAGGCATGATCGCTCTTATCGGACAAGAATTGGTCCATCAGCGCCAGACTAGGCGGTAAACCGGTCAGGTCCAGACTTAGCCGTTTCAATAACCGTTCTTTATCAGCCTCGGCATTCGGGCTTATTCCCTTCTGCTCCTGTTTCTGTAAAATGAAATAGTCGATCTCATTTTTCGGCCAGTCTTTCTGGCTAATCGCAGGCAGAGCAGCTTTCTTGGGCGCCACAAACGCCCAGTGCTTTTCATACGTAGCGCCCTGCTTAATCCACTTTTCAATCAGCTTGATTTCGCGGGTGGATAATTTCAAACCCGAATTAACCGGTGGCATCAGCGTCGATGTATCCTGCGACGAAATGCGCAAAAATACCTGCGATAGTTCGGGCTTTCCGGCTACGAGGGCATGCGCTCCGGGATGTTCTTTCAGGGCTTTAAACGCACTTTCGGGCATATCGAGCCGTAGTCCGGCTTCCCGTTTGTTGGCATCCGGTCCGTGGCAAGCGGAACATTTGTCCGACAGAATGGGGCGAATATCGAAGTTATAACTAACCATATCCGGCAGGCTTTCTTCGTCAGCCAGATTCGATGAATGGTTCGTACAGGCTTGGATAACCCATATAAGACCAACGATCTTGGCGATCAGATAACGTAGCCTGCCGAACGTACTGAATGGCTGTCTCATCGAAGTGCTTTTCGAAAACGTTAAATAAGTTTTAACTCCAGGCCATCAACTCCATCTCCATTATGGGCTTGCCTTTTCCTGTAGTATAGAAAGTCTGTTTTGCAACTTCATACTGTGTATCAGGCAAAATACCCATCGTCTGATACATTATTTATATAAGGATCCATCAGTCTAAAAGCGAACAAAAGCGACTAAATAGTGCCATTTTAGTATCTACAACTCTACCATACACATCTGAATCCATCATTATTCAGATAATTTTTGCCGTATTTTCAATATATACTACTTGTTTTCTCCTTTTCTATATCTAAAGTATCAAAGGCTTACAGTAAGAGAACATAGTACTCTATAGCAGTTACTTATTTTTTACTTAAACCTAGTTTAACACCTACCCTACTTATGCTTTATCACATAAAATTTAATGACTATTCGAACACGCCTAAATATCAGCAGATTTATAACTCAATTGTGGAGGGAATCGAAAATCGGGATATCCTGCCGGGCGACAAGCTGCCGTCTATTCATGAACTCTGTGCAGAATTCGATATTTCGAAAGGCACTATAGAACGAGCCTATGAACTCCTAAAAGAGAAAGAAATTATTGGTGCTGTTAAGGGCAAGGGGTTTTATATTAACTATACGCCAACGGGAAAAAACTTAAAAATATTCCTGTTATTCAACAAGTTAAGTGCTCATAAAAAAATTATTTATGATTCATTCGTGGAACTGCTCGGGCCGGGCGTCGCTATTGATTTCTTTATCTATAATAATGATTTTCGGTTATTTCGGGATTTGATTCAGCGGCAGGCCCGCAATCATACGCACTATGTTATTGTCGGCCATTTTTTTGAGGGGGGAGAAAAAGCAGATGAGCTGATTAATAGCTTGCCAAAACATAAATTGATTATTCTGGATAAGGAACTGGAAGGAATAACGGGTAACTACGGAGCCGTATTCCAGAACTTTGAACGAGACATTTATCAGTCCTTAACCGATGCTCTGCCACTCTTAAAAAAATACACCACCCTGGGTATTTTATTCCCCGCTTACACCTACCACCCAAAGGCCATCTTGAACGGATTCTATAAGTTCTGCTACGAACATGGGTTTAAAACGCGGGTTATCGACAAGATTCAGGATGAGGTAATTCAGCCTCAACATGCTTATATCAATCTGATGGAAGAAGACCTGGTTGAGTTGATCAAGCGAATCAAAACGACTCCTTACATTGTGGGTCAGGAAGTGGGTATTCTTTCGTACAATGACACTCCGCTAAAGGAATTTTTGCTGGACGGAATCACAGTGGTCTCAACCGATTTTGCCCAAATGGGTCGAACAGCGGCTCAGTTAGTACTGCATGCCAGCACAGAACATGTGGAGAATCCATTCCATCTTGTCGTTCGAAAATCGCTGTAATTTATATACGAAAAGGGAATGGAGAGGAAAAAGCGCATAAGCATCTTTTTCCTCTCCATTCCCTTTATAGGTTCAATTATACGGGATTAGTATCGCACAACTTTAAACCGTGATATGCCACCGTCGAAGCGGATAGTCATTTTCTTTTTGGCCGTGTCATAACCGGGACTGACAAACTCCCCCCCGCCTACGTCGGTAAAATCGTCTAGCTGCTCTATATTCAAAGCGCCATCTTTCTTGATCCGGCAACCAACTTCTTTAGGAACCCGAACCGTAACTGAAGCCGCACCCACGTCTAATTTCACGTCGGTCTGGTCGGATTTAGCACCCAGTTTCAGGTCGAGATCGGCTGCACCAACCGCGAGTTTCAGGGTCTTTACGGTATAAGCGCTCAAATCCAAATCGCCCTGACCAGCACCGAGCGCTACGTCCATTGTCCAAACGGGAGTTGCATTCAGGTGTACGTCCACACGGTTATCAAAATTGCCGTCTTTCAGATCAACGTGCTGGTTTTCTTCCGTTGGCTTTAGTTCAACCGTTGGAATGTGCGTTACCGCATCGCGATCCACCGACATTGAATACGAGCCAACTGTTTGTTTTGTATCAGCTTTGATGAGTTCGGTAGTTGGTTCACTGATGATAAACCGCCCGGCCCCACCCGACAATTTCAACACGGCTTCCCGTGTATCCGTGTCCATGGCTTCGGCAAATGTATTGCTGTGCGTTTCGGTACTTTCCGACTTCCGGCGTTCACGTTCCGAATGATAGTCATCGTCACTATCGTTGTCGTCATTACCATTATCATCGTCCGAATCGCTTTCGTTGTTATTATCGTCGTCATCATCATCGTTATGATTCCAGCGCATATTAAATCCTTCGCGGTTTCGGTCGTGGGAAAGAAAACCAAACAACGTGGTTGGTACCGCTACAGCCAGCATTACGGTCGTGATGAAAGCCGCCGGATTGCCACGCCGTTCCAGAATTAGATTAACGCCCGCCAGAATTAACAAGACCGGCCACAAATTCACGAGTGAATGCCAATCGACATTTAACCAACCTGCCCGCCGAGCCAGAAAAAGTACGCCCAGCGTCAGTAGAGCAATGCCCCAGAATAATCCGTTTCTTCGTTGCATGTTCGTTTTTGTCTGTATGAGGCCAGAAATAAGGTGTGTTTACAGCAAACCCTATTTCCGGCATTCGCTGCCAATTATAAAGTGCCGTTCGGGTCGTTCGGCGTATTTTGAGTCGGATCGTTTTTGTATGGATCGTTCTGATTATGGTCGAACGGAGTCTTGATTCGATCTCTAAAAATCAACCATAATCCGATAGCAATCAGGATAAACGGCCACAGATCACCGAAGTCGATGTCGAAGTAACGATCAATCAGAAACAGGATGCCGAGAAGAATCAGAACGGCCCCGCCAATGATACTACGATCGGGCGATGCGGGCTTATTGGGATTGTAGGGATTCATGGAGAAAACAGGGTTTGCGTAAACGGTTGATTGACCCAAAGACCCAACAGAATAGTGCTGGGGCAATGCGATCCACAAGATAATATAAATGATGATAGCAGGAAAATGGGGCAGAAAAATCCCGACCACAAAAAGTACGCGCACCAATGTGCGATCAATTCCAAAATAATCGGCCAGACCAGCGCAGACGCCCCCAATTTGGGCCTGGTCAGCAATACGTTCTAATCGTTTGTTCATGGCTTCTCCGGAGCGCCGGTCCGTTGTTTAAATACGATGTAAACGTACTAGGTGAACAGACCCGACGAAAGGAGAATAGGAAGAATGGACGCGCTTATGGATGGATGTGTGTTTTCAATGATAGTAGGTAATGCATAGTAGTGGTCAATCAACAGTGTTTATAGCCCATATAGGCCTTATGGTTATTTATTGGGCACAATGATTAACTAATCTTCTTCAATCGCTTCCAGTATATCCATCAATTCGCCGAACTCTTTGTTGCCAGGCTGTTCTTCAAGGCCACCACTTAGGGCAATCCCCCTGACCGATAACTCGGCCAATAACTCATGAACATTTTCGGCCGAAATGCCGGTGCCTAGTAAGATCGGGTAACGGGCCGAATGCCGCTGCAAAAGCGTTTTCAAGTCTGCATCCATATGAAGCTGGCCATTACTTTCAAGCAGTATATAGTCGGCATTGGCTACACTCGTTTGCAACAGGGTATCGAGCTGATCGAGCGTGAGGTGTGCGATATCGACACGCAAAATAAGGCGAAGTGAAGCCGGAGATTTGCCAAACGTACTCAGGTAAGGAAGCAAAGCCGCTTCATCGACTTGTAAAAAGTCGGGCTGGTACGTGTCAAGAAGTTGTTCGATTATTTCAGGATCTGTCGTCGTCGTTTCTCCAACGATCTGTACACCTGCCACCCACGCTCTTATTTCAGCGAACTTCTTAGGCTCAACGTAGTCTGGCGAGTCAACATCCATTGAAAAGCCGAGCATATCAACGCCCATACCAGCACAATAGCGGGCATCACTAAGATTGGTTACGTTGGAGATTTTAACGAGGGTTTTGAGAGCCATAAGTTCAGCACACGGTTGTTGGAGCGCAATCACAAAGTTACGGACAGCTACGCATTGTATTACCAATGTCTATCCTGATTGTTCGGCTTCGGACAAAGGTGTACGATTTCGGACAGCGTATTTCTTAACAAACAGGCAATTACAAGCAAACAGGCAATTTTTTAAGGATTGGCAAGGCATTTGTTCTACAAAAGTTGATCTTATTAGATAAGGCATGAAGCGAACGTACTTAGGTGAGTTTGAAGAAATCGTTTTACTGACTGTTGCCGTTTTACATGACGCGGCTTATGGCGTGGCCATAACTGACGAACTGGAGCGGCAGACGGGCCGATCGGTGAGCATCAGCGCCGTTCATGCGGCCTTGCACCGACTGGAAGAAAAAGGTATGCTCAAGTCGCATATGGGCGACGCCACTGCCGAGCGCGGAGGTCGGCGCAAGCGTTTGTTCGCCGTTACGGCACTGGGCAGCCGGGCCCTACACGATATACGAGCCACGCGTGACCAGTTATGGGAGTCAATTTCTCCCAATGCCTTACCTGCCATCAGCATATGAAAACGATTCATTCTGGCCGTGGTGCACAGTCACGGCCACCGCGCTGGGCTGATTGGCTTTTAGAATTGTTCTGCGCTCCACACTTACTGGAGGAAGTGCAGGGCGATTTATACGAGCGTTATCTACGGGATGTAGACCGAATGGGCGCGACCAAAGCGAATCAAAAATATGGTATCAATGTGCTAAGTTTTTTACGGCCTTTTGCCCTGAAACGTCAACCTGATATATATCCGACCACTTCTTTATTAAGTCCTGCTATGTTACAGAACTATGTCAAAATCGCTTTCAGAAATCTGGCTCGAAACAAAGCGTATTCTGCCATTAACATCATTGGTTTGAGTATTGGTTTGGCGGCTGCCATGCTGATTATGCTTTACACCAAAGATGAAGTCAGTTATGACCGATTTCATGCTAACAATCCCACGATTTACCGGATCACCAGCAAAAGTCTGACACCAGCCGGTATTGTTGAATTCCAACAGTCTAACACGGGTATTTTTCCAGGACCAAAGTTTCAGGCGGGCGTTCCGGAAATAACATCTTTTGTTCGCTACAAGGAAAACCGAAAAGACCTGAAACATGGTATCGAGGTAAAGAGTCAAAGCGTTCATTTTGCGGATGCCAGCTTTTTTTCAGTATTCACGTTTCCGCTGGTAAGCGGCAATCCAAAAACAGCTTTACAAAGCCCCAAGTCGGTCGTGATTTCGGAAAAGGCTGCCGAGGAAAACTTTGGAACGACAGACGTATTGGGCAAGCTCATGTTCTTTAAAGATGATGACAAATTTGAGCCTTATACTATAACAGGAATGGCCAAAAATTGCCCACAGAATTCGTCGATCAAATTCGATGTATTGATGCCCATAGATATCAAGGCAGAGGAACTGGCAGATAACGAAAGTTGGTTCAGCGTTTTCCTGAATACATTCGTCGTTCTTACCCCCAAAGCTAATCTCAAGGCTGTACAGGCTAAAATGAATCAGGTATATGTGGCAGATGCACAGAATAGTATTATCTCAGTAGCTAAAAAGTTCGGTATAACAACCAAAACAATATATGAGCTTCAGCCATTTACGGATATGCACCTGAGCAAAGAACTACCGGCAACTAACGGACTTGTAGATGAAAGTAACCCGACCTTTTCATATATATTATCGGGTATTGCTTTGTTTATTTTGTTGATTGCCTGTATTAATTTTATTAATTTGACTGTAGCGAGATCGCTTAAACGGGCGAAAGAAATTGGTGTCCGTAAAGTAGTCGGTGGCGCCAGAAATCAGCTCATTATCCAGTTTTTAGGTGAATCCTTTATCCTCTGTTTTGCCGCTTTTGTGCTAGCCATTGTTTTACTTGAATTGGCTTTGCCAACGTTCAATCAATTATCCAACAAAGCCCTTTCACTCTCGTATTTGCTGGACATCAAGCTGATAGCGGGTTACATTAGCCTTTTTGTTGTAACGAGTCTACTGGCCGGATTTTATCCCGCCCTTGTTTTATCTGGTTATAGTCCAGTTCAAACGCTATATAGTCGATTCAACCTTTCGGGCAAAAATTACTTACAAAAATCATTAGTTGTACTTCAATTCACGCTGGCCTCTTTTCTGATTATTGCGTCACTTACTATTTATTCGCAATTCAATTATTTAACCAGTAAAGACTTGGGATACGACGATAAAAATCTGGTCGTCATCGACAAATCGAATTTAAAACGTAATGAAGCAAAATTATTGAAAGAAGAATTACTTAAAGATCAGAATATTATTGATGTCGCTCCTAAAAATGGCGGCCGCTGGGGCACAGTTGCTAAAATTAATGGGGAAACACAAGTAAATTTTGACTACGAAACTGTTAATGAAACCTACCTTCCACTCTTTAAAATCCCAATTATAAAAGGGCGAAATTTCTCAACCGATTTTCCATCAGATTCATCGCATTCAGTACTAGTTAATGAAACATTTGTCAAAAAAGCAGGCTGGAAAAATCCTATCGGCCAGATCGTTAACTTTTGGTTTAGAAACGAAAAATATACCGTAATCGGTGTTGTGAAAGACTATCATTTTGCTTCCTTAAGCGAAGAAATGAAGTCCCAATTATTTACGATGAAACAAAGTAATTCTTACGGAAAAGCTTTCATTAAAATCAAACCCAACACCGAAACGGTGAGCCTTCAGTATATAGAAAAAATATTCAAGAAACTTTTCCCGCTCAATCCATATTCATACACATTTATGGATCAGGAAAACATTAAACGCTATGAGTCAGAAGCGAAATGGAAACAAATGATGCTCTTCGGGGCCATTCTTACTATTTTCATTTCGTGCATTGGTCTCTTCGGATTAGCGACACTTTCGGCCGAAAGACGAACCAAAG
>CAXVWN010000184.1:0-4365 GCA_964263725.1 Spirosoma sp. | reverse complement strand
AAAGACCTGAAAATGAATTAAATATGAAAAAGATAACTGCCCTCCTTTTGGCCTTTTCACTGGGAATTTCGGTGCTCAGTATTGCCCAATCCAGCAAACCTAAAGTTCTGATTTTCAGCAAAACGCTACGTTACTATCATGAATCAATCCCCGATGGCATCGAGGCAATTACGCAAATGGGACAGCAACATGGATTTGACGTAGACACAACAAAAAATGCAGATTTCTTCACCGATAACACCCTAAAAAAGTACGCAGCCATCATCTGGCTTAGCACAACCGGCGACGTACTGAATACAGCCCAGCAAGCAGCTTTCGAGCGCTACATTCAGTCGGGTGGCGGCTACGTGGGCATTCACTCGGCATCGGCATCGGAGAAGGATTGGGAATGGTTCGGCCAGTTGACCGGTGCCGTTTTCGTAAATCACCCGCCCGATCCGGTGGATGGCGTGGTGCAAGTCGCCGATGCGAACGACCCATCGACGCGCCAGTTGCCCAAGCGGTGGAAGCGTAAGGACGAATGGTACAATTTCAAAAAACGCATGACCGACGTACACGTACTGCTGACCGCCGACGAAAGTACGTATCAGGGCGGCACTGAGGGCGCTTATCACCCGCTTGCGTGGAAGCACAAATTCGATGGTGGCCGATCGTTTTATACCGCGCTGGGTCACCTCGGCGAAGCCTACCGCGACCCCTTATTTCAGCAACACATTCTGGCCGGAATTCAGTATAGCATCGGTAAGAATGAACCGCTGGATTATTCCAAAGCTAAAACAGCCCAGGTGCCCTGAGTAAAAAATCAGGCTAAACGAATCCAACTTATTTCAAGATGATATTAGTAAAAGCAAGGCTCTTTTTTATAGGGTTGATGGGCGCTACGTTCCTGCTCTATTCGGGAATGATCGTCAGGCAAGTTGCGAGCCCACCCCGCATTTTGATCTTTTCGAAAACCAAAGGCTGGAAACACACGTCCATCCCATTCGCGATTGCCGCGATTCAGAAGCTGGGAAACGCGAATGGCTTTTCGGTTGATACCACGAAAAATGCGGCCTTATTTACCGACGAAAACCTGAAACAATACGCGACTATTATCTTCAACAGTACGACAGGCAACGTCTTGAATGGTGAGCAACAAGCGGCTTTCGAGCGCTATATTCAGGCGGGTGGTGGCTATGTCGGTATCCACGCGGCCGCCGATACGGAATACGACTGGCCGTGGTACGGCAAGCTGATGGGCGCTCATTTTTCCAGTCATCCGCACAATCCAAACGTGCGCAAAGCTACCGTTGACGTGACTGACAAAACCCATCTGGCTACGAAAATGCTGCCCGATCGCTGGGAACGTACCGACGAATGGTATAACTACCGATCCTTCTATTCAGGCATAAACGTGCTGGCCGATCTGGACGAGAGCACCTATGAGGGCGGCACCAACGGCGCAAATCATCACATCAGTTGGTATCATGAGTTCGATGGTGGACGAGCCTTTTATACCGGTGGTGGCCATACCGACGAGAGCTTTAGTGAGCCATTGTTTCTGAGCCACTTGCTGGGCGGCATCAAATATTCAATGGGCAATGGCAAACCGCTTGATTACCGGAAAGCCTACGCCAAGGTGACACCTGAGCAAAATCGCTTCGTAAAAACGGTGCTGGTCAATGATCTGAATTCACCGATGGAACTGGCGATAGCGTCGGATGGGCGCGTGTTTTTTACGGAGTTATTCGGCAACCTGTCGGTCTATGATCCGCGTACCGGAAAGAACACATTGGTCCACAAATTTCCGATCACGAATATGGGCGGCACGGGTGTAATTGGCCTGGCCCTTGATCCGAAGTTTACGCAAAATCACAATCTCTACGTGTACTACGCGCCTGTTGGATTGACCGAAGAGACACTGGCGTTTCAACTTTCGCGATTCACTCTGAATCCAGACAATACGTTGGATTTGGGTTCAGAGAAAGTGATGTTGAAAGTACCAGTCCAGAAAATTAGTGGGTCGCACCACGGCGGTTCGCTGGCCTGGGACAAAGACGGTAATCTATTCCTGTCTACCGGCGACAGTTCAGCGCCTTTTCCATCTGACGGTTATTCTCCGCTCGATGAACGGCCGGGCAAGGAATTTTACAGTCTGGACTCGCAACGCTCGGCGGGCAACACGAATGATTTCAAAGGGAAAATACTACGAATTCATCCCACAACGGATGTTGCCGAAGCTGACGGCACCTACACGATTCCCAACGGCAATTTATTCCCGAAAGGAACAGCCCAAACGCTTCCAGAAATCTACATCATGGGGTGCCGCAACCCGTATCGAATTGCTGTAAACCCGAAAACATCGGTGTTATATTGGGGTGAGATTGGCCCGGATGCGGGTAAAGATGGCATTCAGGGGCCACGCGGCTACGATGAGTTTAACCAGGCCCGGAAAGCGGGTAATTTCGGTTGGCCCTATTTTATGGGTAACAATTTTGCCTATGCGAAATGGGATTTTGCGACCAAAACCGCTGGTCCAAAGTTCGATCCGGCCGCACCCATCAACAACTCGCCGAACAACACGGGCCTGAATCAATTGCCACCCGCCCAGCCCGCCATGATCTGGTATCCGTACGCAGCATCAGAGGAGTTTCCGGAGTTGGGTTTGGGGGGACGTAGCGCGATGGCGGGCGAGTTTTACACCTTCAATAAAAACGCTACGTCGCCGAACAAATTCCCGGATTATTATGACGGTGCTTTATTCGTATTCGACTGGATGCGCAACTGGGTGATGGCGCTCCGGTTCGATGAGAAAGAGAATTATGTACGCAACGAACCCTTTATGGCTACCAACGGCGATTTTCGGCGTCCCATCGATCTGGCGTTTGGGCCTGATGGTGTCATGTATATGCTGGAATACGGTTCGGTGTATGGGGCTGATAATGAGGATGCCCGTTTGGTGAAAATCGAATACAATACCGGAAACAGGGCACCCGTTGCCCAGGCAAGTATCGCGGATTCTGCCGCCGAAGCGCGGGTCGATAAAATGGTGTTCCTTACATCTGAGCGTAGAAACTATCCCATTCTTCGCGAAGCCGACGGTCAGGCTCCCTTGCGTGTTACGTTCAAAAGCCAGGGCTCACGCGATCTTGACGACGATGATCAGGTGACGTATCAATGGCTGTTCGATGGAAAATCGGTGGGTGCCACTACACCGAATGCTACATACAACTACAAAAAGCCTGGCGTTTACAAAGCCATCCTAAAGGTAACCGATCAGGCTGGCCTTGTGGGTCGGGACACCGTTGTTGTCAACGTTGGCAACACACGACCAACTGTAGCCATTACCAGTACAGGCAATAAATCTTTTTTCTGGGACAACAAGCCGTTTACGTACGCCGTCAAGGTGAAGGATAAAGAGGACGCCGTGGTTGACCCCAAACGAGTTAAAGTCGTTTACGCCTACAATCCGCAACCGAGCGCACCGGGCACTACGTCTCTCAACATGCCGATGCTCGCTGCCGAAACGAATTCGCTGGGTAAAACGCTCGTGGCGGGTAGTGATTGCAAAGCCTGCCATACGGTTGATAAGGTGTCTGTGGGACCGTCGTTTCTAGCGATTGCTCATAAGTACAAAGAGCAGGTTGGAGCCGTCGAACAACTAGGCACCAAGATTATAAATGGTGGCGGTGGCGCCTGGGGAACCGAGCACGTGATGAGTGCGCATCCACAGTTGTCGGCGCAGGACGCGCAGGAAATGGTGCGTTATATTTTCTCCCTAACCGATAAGCAGAAAAGCCAGACGATCTTGCCATTACAAGGTTTCCTGGCTTTGAAAGACAATCCCAAAGGTGATGTAAAAGGACAATACACGATTATGGCTTCCTATACGGATAAGGGCGAATCCACCGCACCGGCGGACCGGCTGGGCGGCAAAGTGGTTGGCCCACTTACGGGAACGGACGTCGTGACGCTACGTAATGCGAACGTTAAACCCGCCTATGCAGACGCCTACGTGGGGTTTCCCCGCTTTCGGGATAACCTGTCGCCGGGTGGTCATAAGTCCTATATTTTGCTGAAAAATATTGATTTATCAGGCATTAAAGCCTTTCAGTATGAATACGGATCGGCGAACCAAACGGGAGAAATTGAGGTACGTATTGATTCGCAGGCGGGTCCGATCGTTAGCACAACTGGCTATGGGCCAACAGGTGGGTGGGATATATTAAAAACGGTAAGGGGTCAGCTAAATAAAGCGATTTCTGGACGTCATGACGTATATTTTTTCGCAATCAAACGAACCAAACCAAACGACGAAATTCTCAAATTGACTACTATTCGGTTTGAGGAATGAGATTTTTTCTTTTGTCATCCCGGCAAAGGAGG
>CAXVWN010000183.1:0-6475 GCA_964263725.1 Spirosoma sp. | reverse complement strand
GTTAAGATTGGTAATGATGTGCTAGTTACGTTCTCCGATTATACTGAACTCAAAAAACTTCAGCAACGATTAGAAGCGTCGGCCACTGAATTACAGACCGTTATTGACACCTGTCAAACCGGAATCTTCCTGTTTAGCCCTGTGCGAAACCAAGCCGGTGATGTGATTGATTTCAGGTTTCGGCTGGCCAACCAGCAACTGGCGTCTTACGTAGATCAGAAAGCAGATGTTTTAGTTGGTGGATTGGGCAGTATGTGGTTTCCTGATTATAAAACCAATGGCCTATTTGATGCCTATCTTAAAACGTATAATACGGGCGAATCGAATCGGTTCGATTTCCATTACGATGGCAGTGGAATTGATGTCTGGCTCGACATTATGACGACCAAATCGGGTGACGATGTACTTGTTACTTTCGGCGATTATACACCGCTCAAACTACTCCAGCAGCAACTGGAAAACTCGGTTGTTGAGCTACAGCGGTCGAACAAAAATCTGGAGCAATTTGCTTATGTAGCTAGTCACGATTTGCAGGAACCTTTGCGAAAGATTCAGGCGTTTGGCGATATTATTAAATCCCAATTTGCGCCGGTCATCGGCGATGGGGGTGCCGACATGATTGGCCGTATGCAGTCGGCAGCGGCCCGAATGCAGATTCTCATAAAAGACGTGCTGGCGTACTCCCGCATCGCCACCAAACGCGAAACGGTTGAATCTGTCAATCTTAATCAGGTAGTGGCCGATGTGTTGAGCGATATTGAAACGGCTATCAATGATAAACAGGCTATTGTAAATATTGGGTTGCTCCCTACGGTTCGGGGTGATGCGGCCCAACTGCGACAACTTTTTCAAAATCTTGTCAGCAACGCACTAAAGTTTACAAAGACCGATAAAAATACCGGTTCCCCCACAATCAGTATCAACTCTTGTCAGATACATGGTCGCGATTCGATAGGCTTCGTGCTACCATCTAATGAGATTGACCGTCTGTTTCATCTTATTGAGGTAATTGACAACGGAATTGGCTTCGACCCGGAACAGGCCGAACGAATTTTTCAGGTGTTCCAGCGCCTTCATGGCCGGAGCGAATACCAAGGAACCGGCATCGGTTTAGCCATCGTTCAAAAAGTAATTGATAACCACCAGGGGCATATTATGGCCGAAGGCAGACCGGGCCAGGGGGCTACATTTCGTATTCTATTGCCCGTATAACTTACGCCTGTTTATGTCAATACTCGATACCGATTAAGTAAAACTAGCCGGAGCGTTCACCATTTTCGCCTATCAATTCGTTACTTTGGCAATTGAATCAACCGAGAATATTCATGCGTAATTTCATTTTGCTGGTTTTAGGGCTGGCCGCGGCTGCGTGTAAACTCAGTGTGCCCAGTGTGTACGATGCTAATTTTGCATCAGATCCGACGGTCACACCCGTAACGCCCGGTCAAATTGACGAAGCGTCGGGAATGGTCGATAGCCGAAGCCAACCTGGTAATATTTGGATTGAACAAGACAGCGGTAGTCCTGCCGAACTGGCCCTGTTAGGGTACGATGGTAAAGTGAAAGGCAAAATATCGGTACCTTCAATTGCCAACCGCGATTGGGAGGAATTATCTATCGGACCGGGGCCCAAAGACGGCACGAATTACATTTACATCGGCGAAATTGGCGATAACAATTCTCAGTACGAAACGGTCCAGATTTACCGCCTGCCCGAACCCGCTAATCTACAAACGCCCATTTTAAATACGCAGATTGAACGTATCAATTTCCGTTATCCACAAGGCCCGCGCGATGCCGAAGCCATGTTCGTTGATCCCCAGACTAAAGATATTTATGTGATCTCGAAGCGGGAAGAAAAAGTGCATTTATACGGACTGGCTTACCCGCAAAATACCAAAGACCTATCTACCGCCACCGATTATGGCGAATTGTCTTTTGGTGGCGGACTGTCGAATTATGTAACGGGAGCGGCTATTTCGCCCGATGGAAAGGAAATTCTGGTGAGAACCTACACTACGGTATACTACTGGAAACGCGACGCTGGCCAGAGTATTCCGGATGCGTTGCAATATGGCACCCGGCGCGCATTGGCTACCCGCTTAGAGCCACAGGGAGAAGCTATTTGTTTCGACAAAGATGCTAAAGGCTTTTTTACGATTAGTGAGCGTGCCAGTGCCTCATCCGTAAACCTATATTATTACGCCAGAAAGTAGTTGTAAATCAGCAATGTGGTAGTGGCTAACGCTCGTATTTAGTTTTTTCGTCAGCTACTTACGCCTTACTGACTTATCTTGCCGCATGGATTCATCGATTCTAATTATAGTCCTGAGTTTGTCGGTGTTGATATCCTATGCCTTCGACTTATTCAGCAGTCGCTTCAAAACACCTTCTGTTTTGTTGCTGCTGCTGTTGGGTATATTGACCAGACAGGCCACAGAATACTTCGATGTTCAGGTGCCTTATGTCAACGCTATTTTACCTACGCTGGGTACGTTGGGCCTGATTCTGATTGTACTGGAGGGGGGCCTTGATCTTGAACTTCATATTGATCGACTAAGCGTTTTCCGGCGAACGTTATTGGCGTCGTTACTCACTATTGTGGGTGGAACGCTGCTAATGGCCGGCATGCTCTATCTGCTCCTGAACGATTCCTTTTATCATTGCCTGATTGCCGCCCTGCCGTTCTCTATCATTAGTAGTACGGTAACCGTGCAGAGCGTATCTCAACTATCGGGGGGGCAGCGCGAGTACGCCGTTTACGAATCGGCGTTTGCCAGTATTCTGGGCATTATGGCCTATAATTTTCTGTTGCTAAGTCGGGAATCTGTGTTGGGCGCTGTCTGGTCATTCGCACGTGATACGCTCATTATGGCGCTCATCTCGTTGGCTTGTTGCTTTTTGTTACTTTACCTGATTGGCCGTATCAACCACCGCATCAAATTCCTGCCAATTATTTCGGTGCTATTTCTGGTCTACGCTCTTGCCGAAATCAACCACTTGTCGTCCTTGTTGCTGATTCTCATCTTTGGCCTTTTTCTGAACAATACCGAATTATTTGTTCGCGGCCGACTGAGCCTGATTCTAAAAAACGATTTGTTTGAGAAGGAGCTTGATCAGCTCAAAAATCTGACGGCCGAGGGGTCATTTGTGGTACGAACCTTCTTTTTCCTGACCTTGGGTTATTCGGCTGTTCCCAGCGAATTAATGGATACGGATGCGCTGATAGTGAGCGCATTATTCATAATTATTATTCTGGCCTGGCGCTGGGTAACGCTCCGGCTAACGTATTGGGGCTCGTCGAGTCCGTTGTTGTGGATTGCGCCCCGTGGCCTGATCACGATTCTACTTTATTTGAATATTCCCCAAGATTTGCGGTTGCAGGGTTTCCGCGAAGGTATTCCCATATTGGTTGTCGTGTTATCGTCGCTGGTTGTCATGCCGGGCGTAATAGGGCATAAACCCGTTAAGGAGGATGGCTAAACTACACTAGTCATCTTTCTGCTTGGTATCCTTCATGTAGTGCCAGAACGTCCACCAGGGCCGGGATCGTAAGTAATTCAAATTCTGTTCGTTAGCAAAAGCTTCGCGCTCGAAACTGATATTGCGATACGCCCGATAATGCTGTCGATACTGAAACCGCCGGATAGCGTACTCAACAACGTACCACAAGTAGAACAGAAAAATCCCCAATTCGACCTGTTGACGCAAATGGATGCGCTCGTGGTTGAGAAGAGTAGGGCCAGGCTTTGGATGCTTTACTAGAATAAACGGAAACAAAGCCATCCCGTCCGGGCCGAGCGAAGAAATGTGAATGACAAACATGGATGTAATTACGGTCACAAATTGCTAACAACAGTAGGCGAAAAATTGATCTATCATCCACAGAAATTACCCACTTTGAGTGGATACGAATATAGAACAAGTTTGATTTTATGGGATATCAAACTCTTGCTTGACAGGAGCAGGATTCACAAAGAATCCCTAAATGCCCTCGACACGCACTTATTATGACCTTACTGATTACAGTTTTCTTTGTTATCGGGTATTTGCTGATTACACTCGAACATTCGATTAATGTTAACAAAACAGCCACGGCACTCATTACGGGCGTTATTTGCTGGACTGTTTATGCCATAATGTATACCGATACCGAAGCAGTTGGGCATCAGCTCGGGCATCACTTGATGAATACGGCCGAAATCCTGTTCTTTCTATTAGGTGCCATGACCGTTGTCGAATTGATTGATGTACATGATGGCTTTACGCTTATCACAGACCGTATCGCCAGCCGCAATATTCGCACCTTGCTCTGGATTATTAGCCTGCTTGCCTTTTTCCTGTCCGCTTTATTAGACAACCTTACTACGGCCATTGTGATGGTGTCGGTAGCGCGCAAATTAATTCGGGATGCTGAAGACCGGCGTCTGGTGGCGGGTATGATTATTATTGCGTCAAATGCGGGTGGTGTCTGGTCGCCCATTGGCGATGTAACGACCACCATGCTCTGGATTGGCGGACAAATCACAACCGTTCATATCATTAGAGCCATGCTGATACCCAGTTTGGTATCGTTGTTAGTTCCGCTCGTTGTCCTAACCCGATTGTACAAACCTCAACCGAAAGCCAAAATATTAACTAACAAATCAGGTATTAGTCGCCCATATGTAACGCCAACAACCCGGCGCGAACGACGGACTATGTTGGCAATTGGTTTAGGTGGCATGTTGTTCGTGCCGATTTTTAAGACTGTTACGCACTTGCCGCCTTACATGGGCATGATGCTGGTGTTGGGTTTGATTTGGGTCGCGTCAGAAATTTTACACAGCGATAAAGATGAATCCGAACGGAAGAAGTTTACGGCAGCTTACGCACTTAGCCGAATTGACACATCCAGCATTCTGTTTTTTCTAGGGATTTTGCTGGCCGTTGGTGCGCTGGAGGCCACCGGTATTCTTCGAGCGTTGGCTGGTTCGTTAAACCATGCCGTCGGGAATATGGATGTAATTGTTATGCTGATTGGCATGGTGTCGGCAGTGGTTGACAACGTGCCAATAGTGGCCGCGGCTATGGGTATGTACGATATACAAATGTATCCGGTCGACGTTAAACTCTGGACGTTTCTGGCCTATTGTGCGGGTACGGGCGGGAGTTTGCTGCTTATTGGATCGGCCTCAGGAGTGGCCGTTATGGGTATGGAAAAACTAGCCTTTGGCTGGTATTTACGGAAAATTAGTTGGCTGGCTTTGCTTGGCTATCTGGCTGGTGCGTTAGTCTATCTGGCCGGGTTTGCACTAGCTAAGTAGCTAACGAAGCAGGCACTGTACACCTTGTTGTTTTAAGAGTGATATAGTACCTTTGAACATAAATATTCACTGAAAAATCATGAAAAAAATAGTATTTGTTGCGGGAATAGTGTCTTTATTCTGGCAGTCGGCAGTTGCTCAATCAACGCCAACAGCCGACCAGGTGGTCGATAAATACATTGCGGCTATTGGTGGTAAAGATGCCTTGATGAAAGTGACAGACATGACCACAAGTATGTCCAGCGAAGGGCAAATGGGAGCAATTATGATCACTCGCAAGCAGAAATTGCCGAATAAATTTTCGATGGTTATCAACGCCAATGGCATGGAGGTGATGAAACAAACCGGCGATGGTTCGAAAGTGGTTATGGGCGGAATGCAGGGAAGCCGCACTATTGACGGTTCGGCGGCTCAACAGATGACGGCCATGAATACGATTTTTCCCGAACTGCACTACACTGAAAACGGTGTAAAAACGACTCTCGTTGGTCCCGAAAAAGTAGAAGGCAAGGATACCTATAAACTCAGCCATACGACCGCCGACGGTGCGGCTACCTGGACGGATAATTTTGATGCCAAAACGGGCCTAAAGGTACAATCTGTGATGACGATGAAATCGCAACAGGGCGAAACGACAACAACCAGTATATTTTCGGACTACAAAGACGTGAACGGCATCAAGTTTCCGATGACTATAATGCAACAGTCGCCCCGTGGCCCCATGACCATGACTATTGATAATGTGAAGATCAATAAGGGCTTGAAAGACTCGGATTTTACGGCGAATTAATTGAATTAGTTCATCCATAAAGCAATACCAAACAATCCCTTAAGACGCTACTAATAAAGAGCGTTTTAGGAGATTGTTTGGTGTAAGATAATGAGCCTGAGCCCAGTTGCTTTTTTTATAAGCCTTTAATAAAGGCTTCCAGCGCGTTTAAATGCTCCGAAAACGCTTGTTGTCCGGCCTGGGTGGCCGAGTAAGTGGTATTGGGTTTACGGCCAATAAATTGCTTTTGTACAGCTACATAGCCCGATTCTTCCAGGGCGCGCAAGTGTGTGGCCAAGTTGCCATCCGTTAAGCCGAGCAACTCTTTTAGCGCGTTAAAACTCATGAATTCATTGACCATCAGAACCGACATGATGCTTAGCCGCGCTTTGCTTTCAAA
>CAXVWN010000182.1:0-23685 GCA_964263725.1 Spirosoma sp. | reverse complement strand
GGTACTTCCACAGGTATCGTTCATTGGCAACCTTGGACATATCAACCTGAATTTCAGACAGTTGATTGATGTCATGACTGGCGTTTAACGTAAGACTACGGATGCCTAACAGTTGTAGAACCGCTGGCAGAACGTACTCATGAATACCAAGTGGATTGCGGGTGGGCTTCTCTGGTAACGAGTCCTGTGGAGTTGAACGGCGTGAGCGGTTCAGGTAGACGTGAGCCGAAACATCCAGGGTTTGTAGTGTCGCCCGAAGATCCGTCAGAATAGGGCCAGCGTTCATTATTTCCAGGTCAGTTGCTTCCATGATTAAATCAGTTTGAGTTTTTAAGAAAATTACCCCTGTCGGCAACGTTAAAGAATAATGTTGTTATGGGGTTGTAATTGATCGGGCAGATCGTCTTCGCTGAGCATCTGCCTGAGTTCAATCTCAATTTGCCGACTCATTTGCGAAATAGGCACATCATTGGCGCTGCCTTCAAACGGATTTTCTGTGCTTTCGCCGACTTGTTCCAACGAAGTGTACATCCAGGAAATGAGCATACTGAAAGGGAGAGCTAACCAGACCATATGTCCTCTAAAAACTCCTTGTACGAGGGTATTGAGCCGGTCAAAATCGTTGAGCATTCCGAAGGGCAGCAAGAAACAGAACAGCCTTACGAATAAGACATTGATAATGGCATACTGCCGCGGATAAGGCGAGTCTTTCATTTGCTCGCTTTTCCCCTGAAGGCTGTAAAACTCCTTCAGTGTCCGCTCCATTTCCACAAACTGGAGCACAACAATATCTTCGTTTGCGTACAGGTTTTTGACCGTTGTGCTTTGGATAGCCAGAAGTTGTGTAGCCTTATTTTTGACAGTCAGAATTTTTTCTATTTCCTGCTCGGGTAAATAATGGGACAGTGAACTGTCCAAAGTAACCTCGCGTTCGGGAATGCAATAGAACTGCTGGTATTCTGCATTGTGCTTTTTGCTGGCACTCTCCCACACCCGATTTTCTCGCATGTAATAACGCATAGCCGTTAGCCAGGCCATGTGCCTATAGATCAGCTCCTTACTTTTCTGTGGATTACTAAAAAAATCCCGGCTAATGACTCCCCAGTACCGGCTTAGATTCATTATATCAGTCCAGATCTTCTGGCCTTCAGCAGCCCGGTTATAGGTTTGCGTATTCTTGAACCCAACGATAAACGCCGTAGCCGTTCCCAGAAGCGCCACAACAGGCCACGGCACAGTCAACCATTTCAGCCCAAATACCTCGTACAGGAAAACCGGAAGAAATCCCAGTATAAAAAGAATAGGCGCTTTATGTCTTGTCCAAATCAGGAACTCAGACAAGCGGTAAGATTTGCCTACGTGCATGGAGTTAGCATTTAAGGTAACAGATTTTTTCTGGGTGGCGTTTTTAGTGCATTAGGCTTACACGCATTAGGCTATACGAAGCCAAATTTGCATTGGCAGTCAGGGTTTCTTCACAGTACTTTACAGCGCCTGACGTACTTCTACAGTACCCCCCAGCCCAAGTATTGGACAATCTTCAGCCATACGGATAGCCTCCTCATAATCCACAGCCTTCACAAGCAGAAAACCGCCAATCGATTCGTTACCATCGGTATATGGACCATCAAGGATCTCTTTGTCTTTAACAATTTTGCCCGGTTCATCGTATCGCTGAACCGGGTAAACGAGTTTATCCTGAGCAGCCAGGCTACGAAACCAGTCGGCCCAGTATTTCTGATGGGCCTGCATCTGATCCGGTGTTGGCTGTCGGTCCAGTGTTCTGTAATCTCTTCGAAACACGAATAGGAATTCACTCATTTTCTAATGGCTGTTTGGATGATTTTAAGCGATTTAGTCCAGCGCAAGCGTCTGATCTGTCATTCGCAAAGCATCATCCATGTATTCTCCGCCCTCGTCTAAACTGGCATTCACCTCTGAATGAACAATGGGCTCAGCGTGTTCGACCGATTGGTCAATTTCGTGGTGCGCAGGGCCTATAGGCGACCCAAATAGGGATAAATTCATAGCAGTTGTGATTAGCTTAACGGTTCAGTTTTTACAACTATGCGCTTAGTAATAAGTACTGTTTTGACTCAAGCTAAGCAGCTGCACCTACTTGTTTACAATCACTATGCCATCAATATAATTTTTTGATTATTAAATAGTTACATAAAATAATAAGAAATCAATCGTCACGATATATCGTGAATCAGCGATTTGGTCCACGATATATCGTATGGATCAAAAACAGGTTGACCGTCTCGTTGCAAATGGTCAACCTGTTTTATAATAAGATGCTCTAAACGTATTGGAGTCAGGAGGACGGTATGGCGAGGCTACGTAGTACTGAGAGCTATCGAAGCCAACCACCCGATTATGACCGGATGGGGTAGATTTATCAAATCGGCGCAACGGGCAGTTACTTATTTTTTGCTAATTTCTTACAACTTTAGTCGACAAATTGATTGATCTGCTTACGATACAATTCGACACCGGCCATGCCAATGCTTGTAAAGCTGACCGTTACTGCTACAGATAATCCTCGTTCAACAACCTTATTTATATATCTAAGGGAAGACTGTGTGCCCGAATTTGATTAACACAATTAATGACTGTTGATTACTAAAATATTATAAGTTTCGAATATATTTCTGACCACCTAGATAGCGCATTTGCCGGGAAATCTGGCGTGTTCGGCGTTGAACATAATTTGATGGATTTCTGATCGAAAGCAACCGCGGATTAGGCAATACAGCCGCCATTCGGGCGGCTTCGTCACGAGAGAGAGTCGCAGCCGAATGACCATAATATCGTTGTGAAGCAGCCTCGGCACCAAAGGTCATTGGGCCCATTTCGGCCACATTCAGATAGACTTCCAGAATGCGTTTTTTACCCCATATGAGCTCAATAAGGGCCGTAAAATACACCTCTAGTCCTTTTCGGAGATAGCTTCGCCCAGTCCAGAGAAATACGTTTTTGGCTACCTGCTGCGATATAGTACTGGCTCCACGCGGGCGTTTACGCGTTTGATTTTCTTTAATAGCATCCTGAATTTCGTCGAAGTCAAACCCCCAATGTATCGGAAAGTCCTGATCTTCAGATGATACAACAGCCAGTGCAGCTTCTTTACTGATGTTGTCGTAAGACCGCCATTTTTTGTAAACATGGCTGCTTTCGTCTGTGCCAAAGGTGTCCATCCAGCGCGAGACGACCAGGGGTGTTACCCAAACGGGTACGTATTTCAACACAATCACATAGCCCAGCGAGCCGAAAAATAGCCACAGAAACGCCTTAATAACAAACCCATAGACACGGTCCAGTAAGGGGCGTTCGCGTATAAATCGGCGGGCCTGCTGCCACTTGCGCCCACGCACCGATGAACTTTGTGCTGGCAACGGCTTACGATCAGTTGGTTGTGTCCGTTGCGTAGACGCATTTCCGGCCTTCGGGCGAGGAGTTGGCGGGGGTGCGTTACGGAAAGTATTGGCTGGGCGTTGCGAATTCATATACGTAGGGTCATTCTGCGAAAATAACAGCCAGGTGGCCGGAAACCCGCGCTTTTTTCTGAATTACCGTCTAAAGTATAAAAAAATCGTCATACCTACTCATCCACAAATAATGTAGAGGCCACCCGGTCGGCAAAGAGTTTACCTGATTGCGTCAGAAGCAGTTGATCGCCGTTCCGGATGAGCCAGCCTGTTGCGTACATGGATTCGAGATCCTGGGCTTGTTTTTTAGCAAAATCACTCGCCAGCAAGGTGTCAAGCTCATTTACGGAGCAACCCCACTGGGTCCGAAGCCCGGTTAATAAGTATTCATTTACCTGGTCAGCAACGGTCAATTCTTCAGTCGTAACGGGTAATTTTCCCTGCCGAATGTCGGCAATGTACTGTGCATTATTGGCGATGTTGTATTGCCGAGAATGACCGTTGTACGAGTGCGCACTCGGTCCGATGCCCAGATACGAGTGCCGTTGCCAATAGGCTGTGTTATGCCGGGCGTATCGACCATCTCGGGCAAAGTTCGAGATTTCGTAATGGGCGTAACCTGCCCCGGTAAGTGCTTTCGTCAATTCGTCAAATTGTTCGACCGCAATGGCTTCGTCGGCGTGGGGAAGTTTGCCTTTTTTCTGCCAGCGTCCAAAGGCGGTGTCGGGTTCGATGGTCAGGGCATAGGCCGATAGATGTGGCACATTGAGCGCGAGCACTTTCTGCAAATCAAGCTGCCAAAGAGCGTCTTCTCTATTAGGAATTCCGTAAATCAAATCAACACTCATGTTCTCAAAACCGGCTTCCCGCGCTAACCAGATACAGGTTTCAGCTTCAGTGGCCGTATGGGCGCGATTCATCCAACGAAGTGTAGCTTCATCGAAGGTTTGAATACCAATGCTCAGTCGATTAACATACCGCCGTAACATTTGCAATTTCTCCTGACTCAAGTCATCAGGATTCGCTTCAAGAGTAATTTCAGCATCAGAAGATACTGTAAAATGAGCATAAATCACCCTAAAAATCTGCATTAACTCACTCTCTGTCAACAAAGAAGGTGTGCCTCCACCAAAATAAATCGTTTCTAATGCTTTCGTAGGCAAGTAATCTTTCTGCAGGGATATTTCAGCACAAAGTGCATCAACCAAGGCTGATTTTTGTGCCAGACTAGTGCTAAAATGGAAGTCGCAATAATGGCAGGCCTGCTTGCAGAAGGGTATGTGAAGGTAAAGATGCATCTATCTTAATGACAACAAAGCCCGGTGATGGGTTCCTTTACAATACCTTCTCAAGAACAATAGTCAGGCCGCGTTTGCTATGCACCGTGCCTATAATATTAAAGCCGTGCTGTAGGTCAAGGATAAGCATTGCACGCCATTGGTTGTAGGTCTGCGTCCGAATAGTACGATATTTTTGTTGAGAGCACCAGGCATGTTGTTGCCGCATTAGTTCGCTGGCGATGCCATAATTCCTGAAGTCGGGATGAACGCCACTAAGCCAGCTATAATAATGACCGGGCTTCCGTTCGTAACCAAGTTTGCAGCCAACAACTTGACCATCCGCTATAGCCAACAGCATTTGCAAACCCGTTCGGGTAGCCTGATACGTAAGTTCGGATAGTAATTCGGTAGGGGATTGATTGGCAAATATGCCCTTGAGCAGTTCAAGCAGTGCCGTCAGGCGTGGCTCCTTAGGCAAATCTGAATAGTGTTCGTAGCTCAGTTCCATTCAGCGAATATGCAAAAAGAGCCTGATAGACAAAGCATTTTGTCTTATCAATCCGGGCACTTCTTGCAGCGCTTACCTTTTTTGTACTTCTTGCAGCACTTTTTCAATATACACTCGTGCCCTAAAAATGGGTTCGTCTGAACGAGCGTCTTCGAATCATTCAGCGCAGAAATACATTCAGAAGGGTTAAATTCGGCAGTCATTTGCGTTAATCGGTTGCGGAAGCAAAGGTAAGTCTATTTAGATTTATTACAAATTAAAATTAATGAAGAAAATCTCATTGTTACTCGCTTTAAGTATTGGTCTCAGTGCCGCCTTCGGACATGAGTTTTGGCTACAACCGAGTCGATTTTTCGCTAAAACTGGTGATAGGATTCACGTACAAATTCTGGTTGGCGAGGGCTTCGCGGGCGAACGTTCGGAAGGAAAAACGAACCGTATTAGTCAATATGTCCACCATACTATCCAAACCAGCAAAGACATTGCACCCCTGATAACCAGCGAAACCTACGGCGATGTATCTGTGCTACTGTCTACACCCGGCACTCATTTATTTAGCTTTGCTAACACACCTAAGTTGCTGGAAATGAAAGCCGATAGTTTTCTGCTGTATTTACAGGAAGACGGACTTGACAATGTAATTGCTGCCCGTAAGCAACGCGGTGAGGTAGATAAACCCAGCCGTGAACTCTATCAGCGCTGTGTAAAAACGCTGGTGCAGGCTGGCCCCAGAACCGACAATACCTTCGCGAAAAATACGGGCATGATGCTGGAAATTATTCCGGTCAGGAATCCATATGCACAACGGCCGGGCCAAATCGCTGAATTTCGGATACTATTCAAAAACAACCCATTAGAGGGCGCTTTGGTACGCTACTGGAACCGCGATGCAGCCAACCACCTGGTTGAAGAAAAACAACGGTCTAACGCGCAGGGGCAAGTTCAGTTCAAGCTACGGGCGGGTGGCAATATGATTAGCCTGGTTCAGATGATACCCAACGAAGATACAGCCACAGCGGACTGGCATAGCTACTGGGGAAGTCTGACGTTTGGGTGTCGGTAAAAACGAGAATCCTGAATATCTTGCTTCACCATATCGAACCTTCAAGGCCATGCCGACATCACCATTTGCATCTCTTTCCCGTTACCGCGATGTCGGCGTCTTGTTTCTTCGGTTGGCGTTCGGGTTTCAACTGGTCAAGGTGTCTTATCTGAACGCGTTGTTCCCGGCCGAAAATTTACCCCAATTTGTGGCTTATCTGAATGCGCTGGGCTTTCCATTCCCAACGATTGGCGCTTATCTGGCCGCTTACACCGAGTTTTTCGGGGGTATACTACTCTTACTGGGCCTATGGACGCGTTGGGCAGCTATTTTTCTGATGATCAATTTTAGCGTTGCTTTTGGTATGGCTCACCTTGCCTTGAATGATGATTACCAGAACACATTTGCGTCCATTAACCTATTGGCTGTTAGCACGTTCCTTTTCTTAAACGGACCGGGTCGGTTTTCTATTGACGGACAATTACAGCAGTCGCCAGGCATTGAGTAACCTCTATCCTGACGACTGCTGAGCAGATTTATTAATTGATTTCTCCGGTCAGATACAACTGAACCTGTCCCGAAATGTCAACTCGGGCGGGCGTTTCACCATTATCATTGAGCTTGCAACGCAGATAGCCACCCCGTTTAGACAGTTGCCGGGCTGTAAGTTCCGTTTTACCAAGCTTTTCGGCCCAATATGGTATCAGCGTTGTGTGCGCCGAGCCAGTCACCGGATCTTCGTCGATGCCGGACTGTGGTCCAAAAAATCGCGACACAAAATCAACGGCTTCAGCGTCGTCGGTATTACCAGGAGCCGTCACAATGACACCCCGCGCCGGAACGCTGCTCATTTCCCGAAAATCAGGCTTTAGTGCTTCAATTTGGGCCTGCGTTTCGTAAACCAGCATATAATCCGTTTTACCCTTAAAAATTGCAAGAGGTTTCTCACCCATGCTGGTCGTTAATGCGGGTGGCTGCACATTCGCTTTCTGCACAACATCGGCCGGAAAATCGAGTGTTAGCCATCCATCTTCGCTCCGGCAAACTTTCAGCAGCCCACTGCGTGAGTTAAAATAAATCTGATCGTTATTGGGACTGCTATTTTCCAGAAAAAACACCACGTAGCCAGTGGCTAAGGTAGCATGCCCACACAGGTCAACTTCAATAGTAGGGGTAAACCAGCGAATATGGTAGTTCGTCTCTCCGTCTGTTTTAACGTAAAAAGCGGTTTCCGCAAGGTTATTTTCGGCGGCTATCTGCTGCATTCGTTCATCAGATAACCACTCAGTAAGTGGAACAACAGCCGCCGGATTACCAGCAAATAGCTTGTCGGTAAAGGCATCAAGTTGATAGATTCTCATAGAATTTAAGAGTGCACAAAGCACGGTTTAGGAATTAGGAATACTGTTCTTTGATCTGTAAGGCATCAAATGTATCTATCGAAAAGACCGTTAGCGCGGGTATGATCAGGGTAGCGATGGCAAATTTGGGATCGCTGTATTCGAATGCAGCCGGCACAGCTACCGTTCGCATACCAGCGGCATAGGCCGATTTTAGACCGCTACCCGAATCTTCAAAAGCAACGCAATCAGCGGGCAACACATTTAATTTGCGAGCGGTGCCCAGATACACGTCGGGAGCCGGTTTATTGCGGGCTTCCAGTGTGGCCGAGTGCCATAGCGTCAGGTAATCACGAATGCCCAGTCGGTTCACGACCACCTCAATCAAACTCATTGGCGAAGCCGAAGCAATGGCCGTGGGAATGCCTCGGCTGACAAAAAATTGTAAAGTCTCGATGGCACCCGGCATGGGTTCGGCCAGCGTGGCAATGCGTTCATGAACGCCATCTGTAATAGCGTCCGCAAGATCTTCGTGGCTCCGGCCCGCTGCGGCTTGCTCAGTCCAGGGAGCCCGGGCAAACCAGTAGCGAACTACTTCCAGAATGGGCAGGCCAGTCGTTTGTTTACATTCCTCATCTGTCAGGTGCAAGCCGACGGTGGCAAAAACAACCCGTTCCATAGCACGCCAGTGGGGTTCAGAGTCCACCAGTAGCCCATCCATATCAAATATTGCTGCGTTTATCAAAATGTATTGTTTTGGTATTAAGACTACGTTTACACGTATTTCGTTAGCGTGCGCGTTCTGCTTGTGGAGCTTTTGGCACGTCGTTAACTTCTAGCGTATCGTCATCGAAAACAGTGGTGTCAACGGGAGCCGTAGCCGTTTTTGTTTTTGCCTCCTGCCGACAGGCCGGAAGTAGCCCCAGAAAAATTAGAAGGCACATACAGATGTACTGTATAAAACGTGATTTCAGAAGGCTCATTTCTGTTGGGCAACTAGTCAATTTTTATACATCTGCCTGACGAAACGGCTTCACGTCTACTTTATCCCAAACGCCCTGCACAATATACGGGTCTGTTTTCAGATAATCATGGAGTTGGGCTTCGGTTTCGAAGTCAAGCATAATCATTGATCCAATCATGTTACCCTCAGGATTGAGAAGTGCTCCCCCGAGTATAAATTGACCAATTTCTTTTAGCTTCCCAACGTAATCGAGGTGGTCGGGTCGAACGATCATGCGTTTGTTAAGGGAATCAGCATGGTCGTAAGCGTGTATAATGTATTTCATCGACGGGATAAAGATTTCAGTAAGCAAGATAACATCTTTCAGTTGCCAGCCAATAGTATGTAACTGGCTTTTTCGTAAAATAAGCGGTAGTTATGGTATAGAACGTATACCCAGCTTAAAGTAAATAACTGGCTTCATCAAGTTGTCAGAAACATGGGCGAAAAAACTTCTGCTTACTCTGAATACTCCTCATTTACAGGATTATTTATAACTACTGCTATGCGATGCTTTATGTTTATGGAGAATCGGGTGAAGGCAGAACAGCGCAACTATATCTGGATAGAAATTCTATTTCGATACCCTTAAGCTGACGTATATGGGATATCGTATCTACTTCCTGGTCATTTAACAGGATCATAGGGTCGATCGCTGGATTGATGAGCGTTTTCACATCGAAAAGTAAGTCTTTCGCCGTTTTCTTCCTAATTTCCCGTTTTTGGCCAATCTCTCACTTCATTCCTCTATGAATCGTATCTACTACTGGTTAGTATTGGTATCCAGCGCGTCCGTTTTTGCGCAGTCTCCCCCCAAAAAAGCGGTCCCTCTTACAGTCGAAACCATTATGCAGGACCCAAAAATATGGGTCGGCACGTCGCCCTCAAACCCGTTTTGGTCCGATGATTCCCGAACGCTCTATTTTAACTGGAATCCGAATCAGACCAAAGGCAGTCCCGCCCAAAGCGATTCGCTTTATAAGGTAACCTTTACAAATAGCTCGTCAAAGCAGGGCATTCCCGGTAAAACCCTGGCCTCTTCTCAACCCCAAAAGGTTAGCCCAGCCGAACGTCGGACACTACCGACTCCACCAGTATCCGCTTACAACCGTGCCTACACCCAACGGCTATTTGAACGACAAGGCGACTTGTTTTTACTTGATGTTAAATCCGGAAACATTCGCCAACTGACCAATACGGCCGAAACCGAAACAGACCCGCTTTTCTCCGGTGATGAGCAACAAGCCGTGTTTCGACGCGCTGGCTCCAACTTGTTCAGCGTCAATCTAAAAACCGGCGAACTGACCCAATTGACGGATTTCAAAACAGGCACAAAGAAAGCCGAACCGAAACTGACCGACGAAGAAAAATTTCTAAAGCAGGACCAACTCCGGCTGTCATCGGTGCTGAAGGAGCGTAAAGAGAAAAAAGACGAAGCCGAGCGGATTAGCAAAGCCGATCTACCCAAACGCCCCAAAGAAATTTACGTGGATGATAAAAACGTTGTCAATCCGCAACTCAGTCCCGATGGGCATTTTATAACCTATCGTCTGACAAAAAGGCCAACGAATGCCAAAACCGCTCAAGTGCCCAATTACATCACCGAATCGGGCTACACGGAGGATATTGCGGCCCGGACAAAAGTTGGTTCGCCCGTGGCTAGCCAAGAATTTTTTGTTTATGACATCGCCAAAGATACAGTTCGGGCAGTGTCTGTAAAGGACATTCCCGGTATTAATGACAAACCGGCTTATCTAAAATCGGTAGCTAATGCAAAACCTGATACAGCAAAAAAAGGGCGGCCCGTTACGATCAGCGGCCCAGTCTGGTCGGACGATGGCAAACTATGCGTCGTTGTTGTGCGATCACTCGATAACAAGGATCGCTGGATCATGCGCTTTCAGCCAGAAACGCTGAAACTATCCCTGCTCGATCGCCAGCACGACGATGCCTGGATTGGCGGGCCGGGCATCAGCTCACAAAATTCACCGGGCAACATGAACTTTTTGGCTGATAATCAGACGCTCTGGTTCCAGTCAGAAGCCGACGGTTATTCGCACATCTACACCGTCAATGTGCTTACCGGCGAAAAGAAACAATTGACTTCGGGAAAGTTTGAAGTGCAGCAAGTGCAATTATCGAAAGATAAAACTCACTTTTTTATGCAAACCAACGAAGTACACCCCGGCGAACAGCATTTTTATCGAATGTCGGTGGGTGGAGCGGAACGAACTCGCCTGACGACGATGACCGGCTCGAACGAGGTAACTCTCTCGCCCGATGAAACCCGGATGGCCATCCGCTATTCATCCAGCAATCAGCCGTGGGAGCTGTATATGTCCGTTATCGCCGACCAGTCATCGGCAGCCAATAAGCTGTCAGCTTCCCGAGTTTCATCTGCCACTAATATCAGTTCCGCATCGCTCAAATTGACAAACTCGCAAACAGAAGCGTTTAAAAGCTACCCCTGGCGCGAACCTGAACTGGTAACAATTACAGCCCGCGATGGGCAGACGATTTATGCCCGGTTATATAAACCGTCGAACACCAGCGGAAAAGCCAATGATGGCAAAGCGGTCGTGTTTGTGCATGGAGCCGGTTATTTACAGAATGCCCACAAATGGTGGAGTTCGTATTTTCGGGAGTACATGTTCCATAACCTGCTGGCCGACAAGGGCTACACGGTACTTGACATCGACTACCGAGGCAGTGCGGGCTACGGCCGCGATTGGCGAACGGGTATTTATCGGTTTATGGGTGGAAAAGATTTAGACGACCACGTCGATGCCGCTAAATGGCTTGTTGAGAAGCAGGGCGTTGATGCGAAGCGCATTGGTCTTTATGGCGGTTCATATGGCGGTTTTATTACCCTGATGGCCATGTTCACCACGCCGGATGTATTTAAAGCCGGGGCGGCTCTTCGGCCTGTAACCGATTGGGCGGCTTATAACCATCCTTACACGGCTAACATCCTGAACGAACCACAAAGCGATTCTCTTTCCTACCGCCGTTCATCGCCAATCAATTTTGCCGAGGGATTAAAAGGTTATTTGCTTATTTGCCACGGCATGGTGGATGTGAATGTGCATTTTCAGGACGCTGTTCGGCTGGCGCAGCGACTCATCGAACTCAAGAAAGAAAACTGGGAATTAGCACCCTACCCTGTTGAAGATCACGGCTTTGTGGAACCAACAAGCTGGATGGATGAATACAAACGGATTCTGAAGTTGTTTGACGAGCGGCTATAAAGGAAGATTTTGGTGTTCGGTTTACGGTAATTGGCCTATTCTGTAAACCGAACACCAAAATTTTATTCCACCAGTACTCTTAGAATTGATTGACGCGTATCGGCATTGACTTTCAGCAAATAAGCACCTGTCGCCACGCCTGACAGCGGCCACTCGGCTTGCTTCTTCCCCGTAAAGGCCGGAATCTGCCCAGCCATAACCGCCCGGCCCGCGCCATCCAGTAATTGAACTACCACCGCCGACCGTTCGGCCTGCTCGACTTCTACTCTTAATCGGTCTACAATAGGATTAGGCACCACCCTCACAGATAGCGCGGGGACGTCTTCGAAAGCGGTCAGCACGAAGTTTATAGCGTCTGACGGGGGCGATGCACAACCGTTGACCGTACTAATCACGTAATATTGGCCACTCTGAAACGGTACTAATGCCAGGCCGGTCGCATTCGGTACGGGCTTACCGGGGTCGTTGCCCGTACGCACATACCATTGAATACCCGTCGGCTGATCAACAACTAACAGCGTGCTACTTCCAGTTTGGGTGATGGCCGGTTTAAACGGTACGGGAAACTGTGCTTTTACAGACACAAATAGTGTTGTTGTCGAGCAGCGATTGCTATCCACAACGCTCACCGTATAAGTACCTTCAGAAAGGGCAGTTTGGGTAGCAACGAAGGGTTTAAGCGTATCCCGGCGTTCAGTTGCCCAGTAATAAACAAATGGTTTTGTGCCGCCAGCTACCTGAACCGTTGCTTCACCATCCTGTCCGCCAGTGCAGCTAACATCCTTGATTTTACCCGTCGCGAGGGTTATAGCATTCCCATCGGTTACGACGGCAGCAATTGAATCGGTACAACCAACTTCATCAGTTACACGAAAGCGATACATGTTCGGACGAAGGCCATTAATCTGATTAGTTGCCTGATAAGGTTGCCCGATAAGTTGATATTGTCGAGTTGTGCCGGTGCCTCCAGTACTGGTTAATTTAACGGCTCCGGTGGGGCATATGCAACAGGTGGCCGCAATGGAAACTGCCTGAACCTTCAAGGTTTCAGCTTGGCCTACCGTTACCGATACAAGGCTTGTACAGCCGTTGGCATCCGTTCCGACAATGGTATAATTGCCCACGACAACACCCGTAAATACATTGCCGGTTTGGGGCGTTTTTCCCGTAGTAAGCTGATATGTTACAGCACCGGTGCCACCAGTTGGTGAAATCGTGATGGACCCGCTAGTGGGTCCGAAGCAATTAACCGGCCCAGCAACAGCGCTTAGTTGCAGCGGTGCAGGCTGCGTGACTACCACCGCTTGCTTACCCTGACACCCATTGCCATCCTGCACTGTTATGTTATACGTATTAGCAGCCAGGCCTGTAAATTGAGTGCCTGTCTGAAAAGCCCCTGTACCAATTTGGTATTGATACGCACCGGTGCCGCCAGTAGTCGCTACGGTCACGCTGCCATCTGCGGAGCCAGCGCACAAGGCCGGTTTCATCGTCAGTTTAATGTCGAATGGGGTTGGCTGGGGAATAATAACCGTTCTATATAAAACACAAATATTCTTATCAGCAACCGTAAGAGCGTATGTTGTATCTGGTTTCAAATTAAGAAATACGCCACTTGCCTGAGGGGCACCATTATTGAGAATAAACCGATAGTCACCCACGCCACCCGACGCTATGGCAAGAAAAGCCCCGTCGGAGCCACCCACACATTTGGTACTCACGGGTCCTATGCTTACTGACAATGGGGACGGTTGAGTTACCACAACCGACTTTTGGACGGTACATCCCAACGCATCTTTTACCCCAACGGTATATGTTCCCGCAGTTAGATTCCCAAACGTAGTGTTCTTTGTTTGAAAGCCCTGTGCCTCGAATTGATACTGAAGTACGCCTGTGCCACCAGTGGCATTAATTGTAACTTGCCCTTCTTTGCTACCATTACACAATGTAGATAAAGACGTTGGCGAAAGTACAATGGGCGGATACACTTGAACAGTTCCAGTCGCCGTAGTTGTCGTAACAGTTGATACTAGGCTAGTGGTGCTGGTGGCCGAGCTACTAGTGGCTGTTGTGGTTACGACAGAGGTAGTCGTTACGTCGCAAATGGCGGTGTAGGTTGTAGTTTGCTGGGGTGTAACCGTAATGGTAGCTCCTGTTTGCGTAGTTGACCAATGAATAGACCCATTAGCGGGACAGCCCAATGCGGTTAAGTCTGTCTTGGTTCCTGCGCAAACCGGTGCCGCACTCACCGACACGGTGAGTACCGTTGGCGCATGAGAGGGTGTTTTGCCGGTTGCCCATGCGGGAGTCCATAACCCACTCAACATGCACACACCAAGCAGGCCGATCTTGCTGTTATGCAACAAATACACAAAAATAATCTGTAAACTATTTTTCATAATTGAATCCTTAGGCCAAAGGCACAAAGGTAGCTTACCAGGAACTAAACCTGTGTAATAACCAGATAGTTTGTTACTTACCGGTTAATTCAACCGGCTGACCAGCATGAATTGTGGTAGATATCGGTACATTTTTCTGGTCGACTGATACAACAAAAGAGGCCATTCATACCCTATCTGAATGGCCTCTTTTGTTGTACTTTCTCTGTTGCTGACTCTGATCCTATCTGCATAGAATTTAATAAAATAGACCCCAGTCATCCGGGGCATCGTTATCCTTATCGAAGCCGTTTACCCATTCGACAAACAACAGTCGAAACTGCTCGATTTCCTCACGAAGAACGTTGAGGTAGGCCGTTTGAGCTAATTTTTCAGCTTTGCAATAGGAAGTCTGGGCCAGGAGTTCACGGGCATGCATTTTAATGATAACCGCATTCTCCATTCGCAATGTATACAAGTCCCCACCTTCTGCACCAACAATCTTAGGCGCCAGCATCATAGCGTTGGCCAGCATCTGCTCATGCATCATGAGCACATCATCTTCCTTATTGATGGTCTCGACAATGGCCTGCGTCAATTCCATCAATTCGTTAGCCTTCCGTAAAATCGGCAGATTTTTGATGCGCCGGTTTTCGGACTCCATCTCGGCGCGGGCTTCTTCTGGGTCATAGTCCTCATCGAAACCATCCCAGTCCATGAAGCTATCGTCGTCGTCTTCGTCGTCAAAGTTCATTGCAAAATGGGCAAAGGGAATAAACACTTTCTGATTGCCAAAGTAACACAATCGTTTACCAAAAACAAACCCTTATCCTCCAAAAAGCTATCTATGGCATACGATACGAAACAACTAAATAATGTCCTGCTGAGGGCTGAATTCTACTGGTCGAAAGAAATTCAAAAATCAGTTTTTGCGTTCTGTACTACTTTTATAAACCGGATAAAAAAGCAAGCAAATAACTGCTGGTAAAAGCGTTAAGTGGCAGTCAGAAAAAAAACTGTTGTGTTTAACAACCTCAACCAGTTTGTGAGGATTCGGCAGACCCTGGTAGCTTTTTTGAGAAAACAGATAGCGAAATCGAACAAAAACGAGGGTAACCAGTATATTTGTTGGGTTTACTGCGTGTTTTTCCCACTGTATAGAATGACGTATTGTTTAGGAATTAAAGTTGCGTCGGGCCTGGTTGCCATCGCCGACAGACGACTGACCTCGGGCTCTGAAGTATCGTCGAACCGTAAAATTTCGGTTCATGAAGTCGAGAATCACTCGCTGTTTATCATGACATCGGGTTTGCGTTCTGTTCGCGACAAAGCCATCACCTATTTTAAGGAAGTACTGGCCGAACAGGATCGTTCATTCAACAAACTGTACAAAGCAGTCAATGCATTTGGTGAGCAGGTAAAGCGAGTAGCTCTGGAGGATAAGACTTCTATTGTGGCCAGTGGTTTGAATTTCAACCTGAACGCTATCGTGGGCGGGCAGTTGGAAGATGACGAAGAACATAAGCTGTTTATGCTCTATCCAGAGGGAAACTGGGTTGAAGTTGATCAGGGATCACCGTTTAAAATAATAGGCAATTCAGGATATGGCAAGCCGCTGTTATTCAGAAACTTATCTTATGAATCCAGTATGGCAGATGCCCTGAAAATTGGCTTTTTAGCCTTCGATGCTACGCGTGTGAGTGCTAATGATGTAGATTATCCCTTAGATGTGGTGATCTATCCTAAAGACAGTTTTCACATGACTGAATATCGGCTGGAGAAAGAAGATATGGATGAAATATCTCATCAGTGGAGCGCCTTACTAGGCAACTCGGTTCGTAAGGTACCGACCTACTGGATGGACCCAATTTTCGAGAAAGTGCGTTCTACAAGCAAATGAGAAATTAGATTTTTTGATAGTTTCTCTGTCATAATCGTACCGGCAATCCGGTTATCAACCTATGCATCTTCACGTTCGGCATAAATCCGAATATACGTACGATATCCCCGTTGCCCTTGGTCCACAAACGCTTTACCTGTATCCGCGGGCTTACCCATACCAGCGACTGCTAAAATACGAGCTGCTTATTGATCCAAAACCGGCCCGGCTTGTGCGCAATATCGATGTGGAGGGAAACGTCCAGCAATTGGTCTATTTTAATCGTCCTACTACCTATTTGCACGTAGATGTGGAGATGGAACTTCAGTCTGATGAGTTCAATTCATTCGACTTTGTGTTGTTTCCTTTTGACACTAAACGGGTGCCATTTCGGTATCCTAAACCAGTAGAAGACTTGCTCCAACCTTATCTGGAACGAGTTGGCGTGACTGAGCGCGTTGAGAGTTGGGCCAGGCAATTGGCCGCCGAAGCAGGCTGGAAAACGACGGCATTTCTAATTAGGTTGAACCAAGCCATTCGGCAATTCACCTATGAAATTCGTGAACTGGGCGCACCTTTTCCTCCCGAACAGACTCTAATTTTGCACAAAGGTTCGTGCCGGGATTATACAACGCTATTTATGGCAGCCTGTCGAAGTATGGGTTTGGCAGCGCGGTTTGTAAGTGGTTATCTGTTTGGTAATCCACAACAAGAACACCAGCTTCATGCCTGGGCGGAGGTTTATCTGCCCGGTGCAGGCTGGCGCGGTTTCGATCCTACCGAAGGTTCTCTGGTTGTAAATCGACATATTTTTTTAACATCGACCGCCAAGCCCGAGTTAGCAGCACCTATTAGTGGTACGTTTTTGGGGCATGCCAATTCGCACCTCCACTCGGAGTTGATGTTTGCCTAGAGTAATAAATTAGTAATCGGTCGAACTTTAGGATCGTCTACTAACTATTGCTTACCGATTATCGACTATCGACTATCTTTGCATACTTATTAAAATTTACTTACCAAACCCATCACGTGGCATTAATTAAGTCTATTTCCGGGATTCGAGGAACGATTGGAGGACGCAGCGGAAACGGACTGACGCCTTTAGATGTGGTTAAATTCACAGCTGCATTTGGCCAATGGCTTCGACAGCGTAACCCCGACCGGCAAACGGTTGTGATTGGTCGCGACGGCCGATTGTCGGGCGAGATGGTGTCAAAATTAGTCGCTGCTACGTTACAGGGAATTGGTCTGAATGTAATTGATCTTGGTCTTTCCACCACACCCACTGTTGAACTGGCCGTAACGGGCGAAATCGCATCGGGAGGTATTATCCTGACCGCCAGCCATAATCCCATTCAGTGGAATGCCCTTAAACTTCTTAACGAAACCGGCGAGTTTATTTCAGCACAAGATGGTGCTGACGTGCTCGAGATTGCAGAAAACGAGTCGTTCGAGTTTGCTGAAGTACGTAAATTAGGACAATACCGCACCGATTCTACCTGGCTTCAAAAACATATTGACCTCATTCTGGCTCTCCCCTTAGTTGATCGGGATGCTATTGCTACGCGAAATTTCCGGGTCGTTGTCGATGCCGTCAATTCAACCGGTGGTTTAGCCGTACCCATGTTGCTGGAAGCTCTTGGCGTTGAACATATCACTAAACTTCATTGCGAGCCAACGGGTAATTTTGCACATAACCCGGAACCGCTTCCTGAAAACCTGCGCGATATTATCAAAGAGATGGAGAAAGGCAACGCCGATATTGGTATTGTCGTTGACCCTGATGTGGATCGACTGGCGCTGATTTGTGAAGATGGTTCAGCTTTTGGCGAAGAATATACGTTGGTAGCCGTAGCCGATTACGTATTAAAAAACGGCCCCGAAGGAAAAGGTGGTAATACCATCTCAAATATGTCTAGTACCGTTGCCCTGCGGGATGTAACCCGGAAGTATGGCGGTCAACATTTTGCATCGGCAGTTGGCGAGGTGAATGTGGTAGAGATGATGAAAGAAAAAGATGCCGTCATTGGCGGAGAAGGCAACGGTGGTATTATTTACCCCGACCTGCACCACGGACGCGACGCGCTGGTGGGCATTGCTCTTTTCCTGACGCATCTGGCCAAGTCGGGCAAGTCGGTCTCCATGTTGCGCCGTACTTACCCCAACTATTATATATCCAAAAACAAGATTGAACTAACCCCCGATATCAATGTAGATGCGGTGCTGGAGCGGATTCAGGCTAAATACGCCAAAAATCCTATTAACACCATCGACGGGGTGAAGATTGAGTTCGATAAAGAGTGGGTGCATCTGAGAAAATCAAATACCGAACCGATTATTCGTATTTATTCCGAGTCAGACACACTCGCAACAGCCGATCATCTAGCCGGTAAAATCATTGATGATATTCGCGAAGTACTTGCCGAAAAGCGACAAATGTAAACGAGTCGTTATATCGACATCTATTTTAAATGGGCTGCTCTACATAGAGCGGCCTTTTATTTGCCCACCAAAAGCCCCTATCCTGTGGAATAAACTACTCAACAATTATTTGCCAAACGGCTTTAGTCTGCCATCCACTAAACATAAGCACTTTATTATCAAACTGTTAACTATTTGCATATTGATATGGCATGCTTTTTAGAGAATAATATTAAATCCAGAACGAATTCAAAACATACAAGATCATGAGCTTTTTGAAAGGAATATTAGCAGGCTTAGCCATCGGTTATTTAACAGCACCCCGTAGTGGAAAAGAAACCCGCGACAAATTGACTAAAAACGTCAATGATTTACAAGACCAGTGGGAAGAAGGCGTAGCACAGGTAAAATCGCAGATTGATCGATTAGCAGGTACTGCTGAAACGAAAGTTAATCAGTATGCCGATAAGGCCGAAAATAAATTTGACCAGTATAAAAACGAAGCAAAGTCGGCCTATAATCAGGACCGGGCAAAGTCAGCTTACAACAATACGGTTGACGATGCAGCAGACGCAACAAAATCTGGCATCAACAAAGCAGAAGATGCGCTGAAATTGAATTAATCCAGTCACTTCGACAAGAAATATATTCTTTTAACAACGTACGCCCGGTCATATTTCAGAATATGACCGGGCGTACGTTGTTAAAAGGGAAGCAGATTTTTACTTAATAGCAATTGGCAATTCGACATGTTCCCACTTTAGAACAACGCCTTTCCCTGTTACATCATACACCAACCGCTCGTTCATCTGGGCCGATTTGGCAGGCTTCGCCGTTACGCGGAGTATATCCTGAGCCTGATCATATTTGAAAGCCCCCCACTGGTTTGGGACTTTGTTAAAGATAACCGTCCACTCTTTTTCGCCGGGAATGGCAAAGAAGCCATATTTCCCGGCAGGCAATGCTTTTCCTTCGACAGTAATGTCTTTATCGGTCTCAAAAGTTGTGGCCTCATTAGCACCAGCCCGCCATACTTTTCCATAAGGAGCCAGCGTACTTGTAGCATCCCAAACGGGTCGGCCTTTCACTGACGGACTTCCGTAGTTAATAGTAACAGTTGCTCCGCCTACTTTCCCGCTGGCCATTGCTGGCGGACTAGGCCGGTTTGCTTTGTCGCCCTGTGCCCAGGTCATTAAGCTTATTAATACACCAACCAACGTCAATGCCATTGTTCGGGTTGTTCCTATCCTTTTCATTGTAGTAAAAATTAAGTATTAGCATTAAAAGTAGACAAAACGGGGTAAAAAGATTGGCTTAGCAACTGGTTTATTTAGAAGAATTTTATTTTCATTTCATAAAAACGCCCGATACTGTAAGCAGTATCGGGCGTTCTTATGAAATGAAAATGCGAATTGTTTATTCCCACTCAATCGTTGCGGGTGGTTTTGATGATATGTCATACACGACACGGTTAACGCCCTTAACCCGATTGATAATTTCGTTTGAGATATCAGCCAGGAATTCGTAAGGCAGATGCGCCCAATCGGCAGTCATACCATCCACGCTGGTTACGGCCCGAAGGGCCACCACGCGCTCATAGGTTCGCTCATCGCCCATAACACCTACAGATTGCACTGGCAGTAGCATAGCGCCTGCCTGCCAGACTTTATCGTATAAGCCATCGCGTTTGAGCCCGTTGATGAACAAAGCATCAACCTGCTGTAGAATCTCTACTTTTTCAGGTGTCACATCACCCAAAATACGAATTGCCAGCCCAGGGCCAGGAAAAGGATGTCGACCCAGAATAGCTTCGGGTAGACCCAGCGCCCGGCCAACAGCCCGTACTTCATCTTTGAACAGCGTATTAAGTGGTTCCACAACTTTCAGTTTCATGAAATCTGGTAGACCACCCACATTGTGGTGTGACTTGATTGTTGCTGAAGGCCCTTTTACTGAAACAGATTCAATAACGTCGGGATAGATTGTTCCCTGCCCTAGCCACGACACACCTTCGATCAAATGAGCTTCATGATCAAACACCTCAATGAATGTTCGACCAATAGCTTTTCGTTTTGCTTCGGGGTCAGTTAGCCCGGCAAGCGCTGTGTAAAACTGCTCTTTCGCGTCAACCCCTTTTACATTCAGACCTAAGGTTTTGTACGAATCGAGTACACCCGAAAACTCATCTTTTCGCAGAAGTCCATTATCAACAAAAATACAGTAAAGGTTCTTGCCAATGGCTTGATGAATAAGCACAGCAGCCACTGACGAATCGACTCCGCCTGATAATCCCAATACTACTTTATCGTCACCAATTTTTTCCTTCAACTGCGCTACAGATACTTCGGCAAACGACTCGGCCGTCCAGTCCTGTGCACAGCCGCAGATATCGACAACAAAATTATGCAGCAACGTCTTACCTTGCAGGGAGTGCGTTACTTCGGGGTGAAACTGGATCCCATAGGTAGGTTCATTGTCTACCTGAAAAGCCGCCACGCGGACAGTATCAGTGGAGGCAATAATTTTAAAATTTTCAGGAACATCTGTGATCGTGTCAGCATGAGACATCCACACTTGCGAGTGCTGGTCAATCCCCTTCATTAGCGGGCTTTCGCTATCGACGGTGCCAAGTTTAGCCCGACCATATTCGCGAATGGCGGAGGCTTTAACCTCTCCCCCGCTGGTTTGAGCCAACAATTGCGCGCCATAACAAACACCCAGAATAGGCAGTTTATGGCGAAATGCAGCTAAGTGAACCTCGGGCGCATCGGTATCGCGAACGGACGATGGGCTGCCAGAGAGAATAATACCCTTAACATCGGGCGTGATAGTAGGGAGGTGATTATACGGATGAATTTCGCAGTAAACGTTCAGTTCGCGCACCCGGCGGGCAATGAGTTGAGTGTACTGCGAACCAAAATCCAGAATCAGAATCTGTTCGGTGGCCATGAATAGGTCTCTAAAATGCAAAGTTAGGGCATTTTTCGTGAATAATGCCCTAAAGTCTGAATGCTTAATGGACAACCGTCAATCGACATCGAACGCCACCAGTGCGGTATTGCATAACGAGTACATAGGTTCCTGTTGGTAATGCAGCCACCGAAAATGACAAAAATGACGCACCCGACGACACTTGATTATTTCGTTGTAAGACAACTGCACCAGCTTCATTCGTTAGCGTGAGCGTAACTACATCGCCACTCCAATCTAGGGGTAAACGTACTCGTACCTGATCGCTGGCCGGGTTTGGATAGACTAATGCGCTCGATCCCGAATTGCCCAAGTCTAGCTCTGGCCCTACTTTTACACTTAATACCAATTGCAAAGATGCTGTGGCAACTGAAGAGTAACCGGATTCAGATTGCCGGCCTAGCGAACGTACTCTATATTCGTAGATTTTGCCAAGCTGTAATGAGTCAACACGATTAGTTTTCCGAAGGTCTTCATAAAAATTGGCCGCACCGGCTACAAGAGCTAATGGCTTAAAGAGGCCACTGGTATCTGCCCGCTCAATAGCCCAATGGGACACACTATCGGATTTATTATCCCAGGTAAGTTTAATAGCGCTCGTATCGACCGCCGTGGCCCGAAAATCGATAGCTACGGGCAGTGGAGGAGCAATAGGAACCTGATAGAAGGTTAGTGCCCGCATGCCACGACGGTTACGGATTACAGGCCCAACATAATATCCAACCTGATCATCTTTATAGGATGAGGGTAAATACGTAAGGTGTTTTGCAGTGATGGGTTTTGTCAGTTTCAAAATCAACCGATTTCCCTGTTCGGTTACTGATTTGATAAGACCACTTTCGCCTAATGGGTAATCAGTAAAGATGAAATTTGATAAACTTTGTGTGTAATTACTACCTGTCTTTGGATTTACAATAGTTGTATCGGCAGGCCAGCGCATTACCTGATTCGGATCAAACTCTAGCGTTATTTCGTCTTGCGCGGGTGTACTGTAATAAAGTCGCTGAAGGTTGGGGGAATGAATATTGCTAGTGTCAGCAGATGCATAAAAATCGGCGGCTACGAGACGATATAATTCCAGACCGAATTGCCGATAACCCGCTTCGTTGTAGTGTAAGCCCTGATAACCAGGCAAACCAACAGTGGCAATTGGCTCATTATCAGAAAATAAAGTTTTCGATCGCCGTTGGAAATCACGCAGGGCGCCTGCTTTCACTACATTATCTACTAATATATTCAGTTGCGAATGATAAACCTTTTTTATTCCCGGATAATCAATTTTCCAGTAACTATATAACTGGGGAAATACGCGTATATATACATCAGGATCATTGGCGGCTTCGGCCTCGCCTTGCCGCCAGATCATAGCTTTCACCTGACCAGCAACACCTGCTTTGCTGGCTTTATAATACAAACGCCCATATAGGGTATTCATAGAGGCTGGCTGGTTAGAATCTCGCTTGGCATGACTGGTAATGTCCGTCGATCCAACCGCTCCATTAATTACAGCCGTCGGAATCCCTTGCTGTTCTTTAATCAAGCGTTGCATTTCAACGCTCCAAAGAGCATTATTCCCTTCAGTAGTATTGGTCAGACACCAGGCTGTATCGGCAGCGTTATAGGCTACATCACCATTATTGACGCCAAACGTGCGACAAAATTCACTTCGATAGGGATTCGTATCAAACCGCCCGACAGCATTCGACTGGCCCATAACCAGAAAAACATCCCCGCAAACGATGCTATCCCGGAACGACACCTGAACGGAATCGCCCGGTGTCGTATGGTGCGCAAATACCTGAAAACTATACTGACTTAACTCAGCTTTGATAACGGGTTTAAAAGCGAAACGCCCGGTTAGGGAGTCAGTATTTATGCGGGCATACTGGTAACGTTTTTGGTCTCGAAGCACGACAAGTGAAATGGCTTTCACATCGCCAACGGGCGCTCGTCCGGCAATAGCTACGATGCACTGGTTTGTTTGATTACGAGGGTAAAGTTGAAGTTTAGCAGGCCACTGGTCAAGTGCAACAGACGTTTGCGACCAACCGGAAATTGGTTGGAATAAGCCAATAAGTAAAAAAGTTAAGATTAATCTCACAGAGTTACGATATAAAACAAAGACAAAGGTACTTGATTATAGCTGAACTATACTAAGACTATGTAACCAAGAAGTATGCCATAA
>CAXVWN010000181.1:0-28235 GCA_964263725.1 Spirosoma sp. | reverse complement strand
CGGGAAGGGGGCTGGCCAAACTGTTCGCGGAAACACTGCCCGAAGTAGGAGGGATTATCAAAGCCCACCGCGTAAGCCGTCTGGCTGACTGATAAGCCCTGTTGCAGCAGCGCGACTGACTGCTTCAGGCGGTACTCCCGAATGAAGTCGGTGGCCGGTAAGCCCACCAGCGCTTTGAGTTTACGGTAAAGCTGCATTCGGCTTAAATTGGCCTGCATGGCCAGTTCTTCGGCCCCAAATGACGCATCGTCCAGATGCGTATCCAAAATCCGGTACAGCGTTTGGACAAACGGGTGCACCGGTTCGGACGAGGGTTCAGGCGATTGTAGTTCGGCCCGGATCTTCTCCCCCAGTCGGCGCTGGGTAGCCAGCAAATTGCGTACCCGCAGGTTCAGTTCAGTTACGTGGAAGGGTTTGGTCAGATACTCGTCGGCCCCCAGCCGCAGTCCCTGCATCCGACTATCCAGACTTACTTTGGCCGTGAGCAAGAGCACCGGAATATGATCCGTACTGGCATCGGTTTTAAGCTGCTGGCAGAGTTGGTAGCCGTCCATGTGGGGCATCATCACGTCGCTGATGATCAGGTCGGGCAGTAATTGTCGGGCCTGTTCCAGCCCAGCCAGTCCATCAGCGGCCCGATGCAGGGTGTAGTAGGGAGGCAAACTGGCAGTGATGAACTGGGCCATATCGTCGTTATCTTCCACCAGTAGCAACACGGCGGGCTCGGCAGACTGGCTTTCGGAAGCAGGCTCCTGTGGGGCCATTGTCACCGAAGCGCTTTCGGCCGGATCAAGGGCCACCGTGGGAGCGGCCACCGTGGGAGCGGCCACCGAATCAGTGACGGGCTGATAGGGGAGCCAGACCCGGAACGTGGTGCCCCGGCCCGGGTGACTCTCGACCCGGATGGTTCCCTGTTGCAGATCAACCAGTTCGTTCACCAGCGCCAGCCCAAGGCCTGTTCCTACTGGCTGAGGACCGGCGCTTTTTTCGACTCGATAAAACCGATCGAAGAGGTGCGCCAGGTGGTCAGCGGCCAGGCCGATGCCGGTGTCGGCTACCGTTAGATGAAGGCCGTCCTGCCCGTGCAGCTTGACGGTTACCCGACCCGGCTGCTGAAGGCTGCCCGGCGTAAACTTGAGCGCGTTAGCCACCAGATTCGTTACGATACGCTCCAGTTTTTCGGCATCGAACCAATACAGACCGGTCTCTTCGGGCTGGTACATCAGGTCAATGTGCGCCGTGGTGGCTGCTCCGGCGAACCCTTCCAGCAACTGGGCGACCACCACATCAGGCCGCCCCGACACCAGCGTTAGAGTCATTTGATGGGCATCCAGCCGAGCCATATCCATGAGTTGATTAAACAGCCCCAGCAATTGCCGGGCATTACGCTCCACCAGAAACAACCGTTCGCTATAGGGCGTCTGTTTCAATTCACTTAGCAACGTTTCCACCGGCGACAGAATCAAGGTCAGTGGCGTGCGGAACTCGTGGGTGATGTTGGCAAAGAAACGGGATTTGGCTTCATCAAGCTGTAGCAGATCCTGGGCCTGCCGGGCAATAGTCTGGGTGGCCTCATTAATCTGGGTTTGCAGCCGGATTTGTGCCTGCTGGTATTGCCATTCCCGCCACCGACCCCAGGCCCACACCACACCCAGCAACAGAAACAAGAGGGGAAAGGCAAACCAGCCGCGCAGATAAAACGGCCGCAGTACTCGTACCCTAATGGATAGCGTGGCCGACGATATTCGGCCGTCAGCGGCCTGTCCCCGAATCAGCAGTTCATGGTCGCCATAGGGTAGGTTACCCAGCCGCAGCGAGGATTCCGTCTGGTAGCGCCAGGTGTTATCCACCCCCCGGAATTGGTAGGCATACGTATTTTTCTGGGCATCGGTGTAGTTGAGCAGCGCGAAGTCGAGGATACTACTGCGGTCGTCGGGCTGTAGCGAGATCTGACCCGTTTTAAGCAGTTCCGCCGTCTTGTCGACCAGCGTGTCGCGGTCGGCATCGAACTGGCGGAAGGAAACTACACGCAGGGGCAGGGAGGGCAGCGGGGGTTCGGCTTCGAAAGCACGCGGGTCGAAAGCGGTTACCCCATTCAAACCGCCAAAATAGAGCCTCCCCTGCTTGTCCTGGTAATGCGCAATGCGGTTAAACTCATTGTGGGTGATGCCCTCCTGCACCGTGTAGGTCCGGGTGGTGAGCCGGACCGGATCAAACTGCATGATGCCATTGTCGCTGCTGAGCCAGAGATGGCCCCGCCGGTCGGCATACACCGCGTAAATATTATCGTTGTTCAACCCGTCGGCCCGTTTGAACTGGCGGTAGCGGCTCCGGACTCGATCCCAGAGGACCAGCCCGGCATTGGCTGTGGCCAGCCAAAAGCGTCCGTTAAGGTCCTGATAAAAATGCTGGTAGCTGTCGGCGGGCAGCTTAAAGCCCCCCCTACCGCCACGCCAGTAGCGGGCCGTGACGCCTTGTTGGAGATCAACCGTATAGAACCCCGTGGTGGCGCAGATCCAGATCGTACCTTGCCGGTCGGCTCCGATATGCAGGACTTGGGCCTTGGCCAATTCGGGAAACTGGTTATAGCCCCGGAAGGGGGTTACCCGGTTAGCGGCCGGATCAACCAGCCACAGGCCGGGGTCGCCACCCGCGAGCAGCCGATGGGGGTTGGTTGAAAACGTATGAATGTTCCAGATCACCCCCGGGCCGGGTATGGGCATTACGCTGGTCCTGGTGGTTCGATAATTGTAGGCAACCAGCGTATATCCCTCGCCCAGGTAAAGCTTTCCCTCCACCGGACCGCTCAAACTTCTGAATGACTGCTGATCTGCAAATACTCGGCGGGCCGATACCCCCGAACGCCGGCTGGCAAATAAACCCATAACATTCTCCAGATTGGTGTAGAGCGTATCGCCCACGGTGGTAATACCCCGAACGGCGGGTTGTTTCCCGTCGCCGGACTGGTAGTATAAGCGCTGAAAGTAGTTCTGGCTAATTCGGATCTGGTAGAGGCCAAAGCTGGTTCCCAACCAGAAGCCCCCATTTTTGTCCCGAAAAAAGCTCCGGTTATCGATCAGGCCGCGGGCCAGTTGATCGCGGATATCGAGGGTAACTTCCCCGGTAGAGTCACGCAGCTGGCTACCATTCCAGACTAGGCCGCTCCGGTCGAAGCCATAGGCGAGTCGTCGTTGCAGTTTCTTTGGTTCAATCAGGTCATTGGATTGCTCCTGACGACGACCCAACCCGTCGATTTTATACAGTTGGCCTGCATAAGAGTGCTGCGCGTCTAGTTCAGTCGTGTAAAAGAATTCCGTATCGGCATGGCGCTGGCCCAAACAGATATGGATAGGTCTTGGGTGGTAGTAGGTGTGCAGCACGCGCCCCTCGGTTGTTAATTCCACCAGTTGATTCCCGTTGGCAATGGCCCAAATGGTGTTATGGGAGGTAACGGCCGCCAGAACCAGGGTTCTGTACCGGGGTAACGACACCGTCTTCAGACCCGACCGGGGATGGTAGACGTTCAGTTTGGCTGGTTGGTAATCAATAAAGAAAATAGTCCCGTCTTCACTATTTAGCAGAATTTCCTGCAGTACCGGAGGATGGGTAGGTCGGGACCTGTTGAATCGTTTCTCGAAAGAGGTGGCTACGCCGGTTGTCGGGTTAAAAAGAGTAATGGATGATTTACCCTCAGGACCCATGAGCCACAGCAGCCCATCGGCATCCTGAGCGATGGAATGGATATCATCAAAGTCGAGCCCGTTTTTTTCCCGGGTAAACGTCGTGAACGTAGCCCCGTCGAAGCGACTAAGACCCAGCTTCGTACCGAACCACATAAAATCCCGGCGGTCCTGGAAAATGGCGTTCACTTCGCGGTGGGCCAGCCCCTGCTCGGGTCCATACCGCTGAACGGAGGCTGCAAAGTGCTGCGCCCCGGCCAGCGAGCAGTAACCAACTAAGAAGACTAAAACTAGATTAACCGCTTTCAACTTGTGCTATATTAATGCCTGCTTGCGGGGCTGGGATGCCAAATATAAATAGTATATTATTCTGATAGGTGTACTAGATGAGTATTAATTGGCCGCTCTCATGACTCACGCTGGTGAGCCAGCGTGCTAATGGGGTGGATCAGGATGTCGGATTGGGCTACTTTTAAGGAATCGATTGAGTAAGGCTATTCCATATATGTGCGCGTGTGAGCGAATTTTAATATCTGTCAACCATAGTCCGTAACATACGCTTTAGGCATAGCTGCGTCAACCATCATCGATACGGTCTCTTACAGTTACCGGACCTACAGCTCCCCCCTACGGCTCTGTGCGTAGCCAATCACTAACCTTGACCGCGAAGGTAAGACTGGACAGTGTACAGGAGAAGGCTTTTCGCTCGTGTTGCGGGGCGATCGCAATAGACAACCCGTTGTGCTGTTCGCCACCACCGAGAACAAACAATCACTAAAGAGCACCACAGACTTTACCGAACACTCAATTACAGGATCGTATTCGACTGATGTTGAATACCTTGCCGTTTATCTCGTGATGCTACCCAATACCAACGGCTCAGCCAGATTTACCGATATTTCTGTTGCGATTCGTTAAATGTTGATCTATACCATGTCACTATCCATAGTAACCGAAACCATAACCCTGACACGAGCCCACTCAGTCCGATCCTGGGCAAACCCACTTCTGTTCTGGCTACTCATGGCACTGCTGGTGAGCGGTGGCCTGCTCCGGTCAAACTGGGCTACCCGGCTGGATAGCTTTACGCTGGACGAAGCCTATCACATTATGGCGGGGGCGTCCTATGCCAAAACGGGTTCCTTTCGCATCAACCCCGAACACCCGCCCCTTACCAAACTGACCGTTGGCGCAGTGGTAATGGCCAACGGCTACCAACTGGCTCCCTTCAAGCCACTGGCCGATAAACTCGAGGAGCGTCGATTTGCCGAAGAAGATGTTTATAAGCGCAATGATCCTCTGGTGGTGCAGCAACAAGCGCGGGCGGCCATGCTGGCGCTCAACGGCCTGCTGTTGGTACTCCTGACGGTTTTACTCCGCCGGACACTGGGATCAGCGGTTGCTCTGCTCACGCTGGCTTATTTGGTGATCGACCCAACCGTGTCAGCTCACCTACCCGTGGTGATGACCGACTTACCCGTTGCCCTGACCTCAGCGTCGGCTATTCTGGCAGCCGTGGTGGCGTTCCGCTCCTGGCGGGTGGCCGACGCGCTAGTGGTCGCGGGCTGTCTGGGACTGGCCCTGGCGGCTAAACACTCGGCCATTATTACGGTGACCGGGGTTGGCCTGCTCGGGGCCGTATTGGCTATAGTCGGGCCTGCGACATGGGGCGACCGCGCCCGACGGCTGGGGCTGGTGGCTGGGGTATTAGTGGGAGCGGTAATCGTACTGTGGGGCTTCTACGGATTTAGATATCGAGACAGTCCAGCCCCTGGTGAGTTCTTCAACCGGCCCCTGGCGACCAAGATTGACGACATCCGGTCGTCAATGCCTAAAGTCCTGCTGCAAAACCTGTCCGAAACCCATCTGTTGCCCGCGTCGTACCTGTGGGGTTTGGCCGATACGTTTCGGGCGGGTGTCGAAGGGCGGGCCAATTCGGTTTTTGCCTTTGGTGTGGCCTACCTCAACCGGGCTCCGTACTATTACGCGCCCGGCATCTGGGCCGTCAAACTCCCCATCGGGCTGCTGTTGCTCACGCTGGCCGGACTGACCATGGGGTTGCTCGGGAAGTTACCCCGTACGGCCTGGCCCCCTTTGGGAGCGTTGAGTTTGCTGGCGGGTTTATTCTGGCTGGCGCTGGCCACGGGGTCTACCTACGGCGGGGTGCGGCACGCCCTTTCCCTGTTGCCGTTATGGGCTGTGCTGGGTGCATTGGCCGTGACGACGGCTTTCGAGAGCCGGTCTCTCTGGGGTCGGATAAGCGTTGGGCTGGCGGTATTGATGGCCTTGCTGGCGGCAGGACCGGTTGTGCGGCCCTGGGAGTACTTCAATGAACTGGCTGGCGGGTCAGCTAAAAGTTACCAGTATTTTAGTGATGAAGGCGTCGATTTATCCCAGCGATCGGGGGAGTTGCATGGGTATTACCAAAAACATCTCCAACCGGCGGGTGAGCTACCCTTTATCTGGTATGGCATGCGACGCGCCGAAAAAGAGCACTACCGGATGCATTGGGTCGGCGAGTACCCGGAAAAGGACAGTGCCCGCTATACGTCCGTTTACCTGTTGGGCACGTTCTTCCTGCCTACGACTTATTTAGCGCCTAATTTGTACGATACGGAAGACCAGATGGCGGTGTTCCGCCGGGCCAGGCCGGTGGCCCGGATGGGTAATCTGCTGGTGTACCGGGGCCGTTTCTACCTGCCCCACGACCGGGCCTACTGGTTGTTTGGCCGGGGCTTCAAGGCGCTCTACGGCCCCGGCAAGATCGACTCGACACTGGCCGTGCAGTTCATGGCGGCAGGCGTAGCGCTGTACCCAAAAGCCTATGGCGTTCATTGGGAGTTAGGCAACCTATATGTGCGCCGTCACGACCGCCTGAAAGCTATCCAGGCCTTTACACTAGCCCACACCCACTGCCTCGAACCGACGCTTAAACCCCTGCTGACGGCCCATCTACAGCGGCTTAGGCAGGACGACCTCCGCCGAATACCTACCCTGCGCAATCCAGGTATAGAGTAAGGTGTATGCGACGGATTGCGTTTGACAGCTATTAAAACTGAAATTAAGTGATCTTCAATGTACCGTACTGGTTAGCTTCATTTGGGCTCCCCTATTCGGCTACCGTTCATTTAAACCTCCGATGCGGATTGTTCCCTATCACAAATTATAATATCTGTCAATGACAATCAATTGACGACAATCCGGCACACATGCTTCCGAGGAAAACAACATATGGATCCTACAATTCAGTGTCGGTTAACTCAGCCATCATGCTCATCAACTCCGTAGCGGTTGTGGCGCTTCGGCGGCCTAGCCCACACGAACAGGAAACATCGACCGCCTGTCCCCGGGCCCTTTCTATGCTGTGGAGGATGTGTTTGTTCTCATTCAGGGTTCGTTTTTCATGAACAAAACCGGCCACAAAGCGAGTACCCGCGGGTAATACAATATGCTTTAGAGGAGCATAATGATCAGCATCCACGGAGGGAGGCAATGAGCCTTCAGCAAACGGATAATGCATGTAGACCAAGGTATGTTGAGCAGGCCACTCCCGGACTAACTGGTTGGAGAATGCCACCATTTTGTCCAGCGTTTTGGCATGCACCAGGGCTTCATTATGAAAATCCCCCAGACACAGATGGATACCAATCTGGGCACCGTGAGTGATTTTGCCCAGCAAATCCTGAATGGGCTTGAGGGCTAGACCAACCAGGAATGTAGGTAACTTGTAAGCCGCATACAGCTCCGGGGGCACTTCAATCTGGATCACCACATCGTTGCCGGCCTGGGCTACTATGGCATTCACTTCCCGGGCAATGACCGTGTTAAAGGCATACGTGTAGCGCAACCAGGTAATGGGACTGGCAAAGGCAAAGCCCATGGCAAATCCGGTTGGAACACCCACCTGAAATTTCAGATGGGGCAACTCATGCTGCAACCTGAGTTGTTTAAAAATCGGATAATTAAGCCCAAAAAAATCATCATACCCTAACCGAACATGCTGGGGCATGTTAGCGGGGGAATGCAGGGGTTTGAGTTTCTGAAAACTATCATAATTGATGGCCATTCCATCGGCACCGCGGATGGGTTGTTTGACGATCTGCCAACTGGAGTGATCCTGGGTCAGCTTCTCAATAGCATACACCGCCCAGGCAATGCGGTTCCCGTTGGGAAAGGCAGGTGTTTTCTCACCTATTTCTCCGTCGGGCAGGCAAAATAATCTTGGCCCCAGCGCATCCAGGGCGCGTTTCATGGCGTCTTCATCACTGGAAAAGGGCAGACTTCCTACCAGCAAGGCCGATCGTTTGATTGGGGCTTTGGTGTTACCACTCGGTGATTGTTGTGGTGTTGACATGAGGTTAGGTATCAAAAAAGTTAACGAAATCGTACGGGCAACAGCTACCTCGCGCCTGTTACAAGGCGGGACTTAGTCCCAAAATAGTTAAACATACTATAAAGGACCCGGCCATGGGACCAGGGTCTTTATAGGTCCATATCCTGACTAGACGAATGAGTCTATTTGGGTGCTTTAGCCTGTGCAATAGCTGCCCAGTATGCCTGGCGAGCCGCTTTTAAGTTGTCGGTGATCAGGGCATCCGCAACGCCATACGTGGGGAAAGCCTGGGCAAAATCAGCCCCTGATAGTTCTCGCGGGTTTGTTACGTAAAGAAGTCCAAGCGTACGTGAGGTTACTGACGGTCCTCCATTCAAGTATTTAAAGCCGTAAATCACACAGTCTGCGACGACTTCATAATAGTTCGCACCCGAAGTCGATCCGTGAATGTAAATGCTCGACATGAAATGGTCAGGGATACCTGCCCACGGTCCCTGGGCGCGGTCGCCCGAATGGTCCCATCCACCCATTGCACCTCTACTGTAGCCGTCATAAAACTGAAACTGCATTCCATACACGAAATTGTCTATACGACTAGTATAAAGTCCAGTACTTACTTGGACTATAGGGTCGTTGGAATTTATATCAAAATCGTCACCAGAGGGAAAATTAGTACTACCCGAACCATCCTGAACACCCATTCGGGGCGTCGTCGTAACACCGCCGGGTCCGCTTCCGGTTGGATAAGTTAACTGAACTGCTTTTATACCCTCATCAGCCCCCCAAACGGTTATATGTATAGGGCTCTGCGTTGGCGGAGACGGCAACTGGAGGGGGCCGAAATCGGAATTAATGGTTCCCTGCGGGTCTGAATATAGTTCGCGTGGAAACAATATCTTAGGTGCTCCCTTGGGGTATTTTGTGATATCATAGAAAACCCAAGTATTCATATAATCAAGCGCGGCCAATGTTATCTCGCGGGTAAAATGATTACGTGATGCAAAAGGCTCGTTCGGGCCCTTACTTGGTAGCGAGTTTAAGTAATCCGTACACGTGGTTTGAGTGTAGGTGGAAAAATCACTTATACTGGTTTGCAGGTCTTTAATATCTTGTTGCTGATCGCCAACGCTCCTGCCCCAACTTTTCCCGTTGATAACCGCGTCGCGTAGCAGAGACAGGTACATATTGGCAAACTGCGCGAACAGGCCCAGTAGGACAGTTTCATACCCCTCTGACTGAAAATGGGGAAGTGCTTCGGCAAACGAATTTCTTGTTGCAATCCATTGGGTCAGTATGCTAACTGAATTACCGTTTTTGAGTTCAAGCAGATAAAGATTTAGTGAGCTTTGTAAGCCTTCCAAATCATCATTTACTTGCAGATTGACCTGATCACTGAGTTTTTGGTCTATTAGTGATTCCACCCGGTCTCTCACTTGGGACCAAACGTCAGTGCCAGGCCAAAAGATGCTAAGCAAACCGGAAAGGATTCCACCAACTTCGGGTATCATGCTAAGCCCAGCGACAACGAATGTTTTTGCTTGGTCATTCCAATCAGTATAATCTGCCCCGACCACAGGCGGAATAACGCCAGGCGTACTGGGCTCGGGAATTCGGTGGTCGGCGCAGCTGGTTAGTAGCCCTGGCAGAAAAAGCACACTGCCGGCACCCAGTGCCGTGCGTTCTAAAAATTTTCGACGGTTGGTCACACTCGTTGGTAAAAGCATAATTTTTGTGTTTGAATTGTGTAGTAGAGGCAAGGGATACTGGTAATGAAAATCATTTGATAATCAGGCAATTATTCAGCCAACGTTTACTTTGTAATAGGATAGCCCAGCGCGCCCTTGGCCGCATAAGCCGCGTAATACATATGCCGAAAACAGGTCAGAAATGATTCTTCCCCCTTGGTGAAGTCCCACAGGGGCAACAGGGCCACCACCGACACATCCGTGGCCGGGTCATAGGCCATCAGCGACAGATAGCCCGCAATGGCCCCGTTGTGGCCGTAGCCCAGGTTGGTGAACCGGATGCAGCCTAGCCCATAGTTGTTATTGGTGGGCGTCACACGGATATCGGTCTGCATTAGTTGCACCGTTGCGGGCGTTAAGACGTTCTCCCCCCGCATCAGCGATCGGATATAGGTGTTCAGGCCTGCCATGGTGCTGTAGCCATTGCCTTCCCCCACGTGGGCACTCATGTTGACCGGCCCAAAGCCCTGTAGAATTCCCCCCGGCTGGCGGATCACACTAGCCACACTGGGCGCGGGCAGCAGTACGTCATTGGGCAGATAGGGAAAGGTGACCGGTACGGGCACCCGAGCCGAAGGACCCGTGATGCGATCCCGCAGGTAATCGGCGTAGGTTTTGGCACTACCACTGCGGGCCGAGTAGACCCGCTCGATGATGCGACTCAGAATAGCGTAGCCCGTATTGCTGTAGTGGTAGCCCCCGCCGGGGGCGTAGTTATACTGGAGCTGGTAATCGAGCAGGGGCTTGATGAGTTCTTCGGTAGTGAAGCGGTGGCTCGAATCGCGCGATTGTACATAGTTGACGTACGTTTCCCCGTGGAGACCGGGAATCGAATCATTATCGGTATCGTAGACGCCGGCACTGTGCTGCAGGAGCTGCTCAATGGTGATCTGAGCCTTGTTGGGAATGGCCCAGTCGGGCGTAGCGGGTACATAGGGCTGCTGGGTGCCCGGAATCAGGTCTGTAATGTGGGCTTTGTAGTCGAGCCAGCCATCTTGGTACATCGTCAGGATAGATGTGGCGGTAAAGTTTTTGCTGTTACTGGCGAATCGGAAGAACGTATTAGGCGTCAGGGGCTGGCGCCCGGAGGCCACCGAGGAGACGAAGTAGGTCTGGGTGGGGGTCTGGACGAGCACGTTCATCGAGGGCACGGAGCCCTTTAAGCTGTCTTCCAGCGTGCGCCGGATGCTGTCGACGGCGGCCTGCACCCGAAGCTGGTTTTGTCCCCCCTGGATGGGATCTTTGTGATCCTGACAGGCCAGGCTTACCATTAATAGGGCCATCAGGCTTAGGGGGTTGAAGAGACGCCGGAGCGGGAAATGGCTCTTAGCATGGGCTAGTTGCATCGTCATGGGTAAATGAGTAAAAAAACTTTTGTATTGGTCGTTGGATGGTCGCAAATGTCTGGTATGAAGCGAGTTAAAGACGAACGATATCGAACCAATTTGAGCGGTATCGAACCATATTTGGGGTTTTATCCTTATTTTTCGCCGGTAAGATGGCTTCAGATCGTCTGTCAGGTCTCCCCACTGAAATAGCCTGAACGGCCCCAACCAGAGAAATCAAATTATGTACATACATCCAATTGAACCGATTTTTCGTATACTTGGCAATTGGGCAAGCGGCCACAAGCCGGGGGTAACCGATGCTTTAGCCACCACCCCGGACTATTTACGGATAAGTACACGGGTAGCCCCGTAACCGGTTGTTTATGCGAAAGCGTGTTATCCAGCGGGCTGCCGCTTTTTGTCTGTTGCTGGGCCTGACCGCCGGGCCGGGTAAGGCGCAGTTGCTGGTGCCCCGGTTGCTGCGACAGTTTGACCAAAAGCCCGGGCTCAGTATGACCGCGCTCAGCATGACCCACGATCCCCAAGGACGAATATGGATGGCCTCGACCAACGGTATTGTCTGCTTCGATGGCCGACAGTTTCGCGTCTTACACGATCCGGTGTTTAAGGAGGGGGATTTTTACTATAACCTGGCGGCCTCGCCTGACGGCCGAATCTGGTTCAAGATGGGCTGGGGGTATTCGCTCTCGTACGTCGATACGCATCAGGAGCGCATTGTACGGGTGTCGGATACGACCCGGCTGGTGCGCGATTATTTAGCCAAGTACGGATCGCACAGTTTATACGCCGACGCTCAGGCCAACCTTTGGATTAGTCTGCAAAAACACGGTCTGCTGAAGTTTAATCCCCGCACGCTGGCCGTCGAACACATTGTCGACCAAGGGCTAAACATCGGCTTCATCACGCAGGATCGCCGGGGAATGCTCTATTTTACGACCGACACGCAAGGCTTTTTTGGGTATAACCCCCAGACAAGGAAGCTGACCAATTACCGCCATCACGATGAAGACACCACGTCCGTAGGCAGCAACGCTACCTACGGAGTACAGGCCCGGCCCGACGGGAGCATCCTGGTAGGATTGATCGACGGGGCCAATCTCTTCCAGCCCACGACCGGTCAGTTTCAAAACTTGGGGTTAAATATCCCCCTAACCACCAATCCTCAGACCCCATCCCTGATCAAAGAGTTTACCCTTGATGCCCAGGGTAATGCCTACTTCGCCCTGGGAAAACTCATCTTCCGGTACACGGCGCAGGGAATCCTTCAGCGGGTCGGCGTCAGTTCACCTACCCAGGGCACCAACACGCTGCACGTGAGTCCCCCCAATCGACTATGGATTAGCTCGGCGGACAAACTCTACGAATATGACCTGAATCAGGCACGCCTAGTACGTTCGTTGCTGCTTTTGAAGGTAACCGTCAATGGCACTGAACTGGGTAATAACACGAGTGCCACCCAGAATCTGGTCTATGACATTCAGGGGCACCCCACCCTGACGGTGCGCGAAAACGACCCCTTTACTCTGCAGTTCGCGCTGTCGGCTAAATCAGGGCCTAAAACGCTGCGCTGGCGGCTCAATGGGTACAATCAGGAGTGGCTTGCTTCACAGAGTAAACGAGGGGAAGCCGCCTATCAATTGCCCGCCGGCACCTATACGTTTACCGTTAACCAGGGATTAGAAAGTGGGGGCTGGGAACCAACGGTATCGACGCTGACGATCGTGGTGGTGGCTCCCTTCTGGAAAACGCCCGCCTTCCTGGCCTTCGTGCTGCTGACGGTGGTGGGGCTGGGTTACTATTTTATACGAACCTACATCCGGCGAAGGCAACTGGCCCAGCAGCTGGCCAGCGAGCAGCAGGAAGCAGCCAGCCTGCGCCAGCTCGACGAGTTGAAAACCCGGTTCTTCAGTAACGTCACCCACGAGTTCCGCACGCCCTTAACCATCATTCTCAACGCCACCGAACAGTTGACGGCCAAAGCCGCTGCCTCGGACGAACAGCCTGAGATAGCCACCATTCAGCGCCACGCCCATCAGTTGCTGCGGCTCATCACCGAAACGCTCGACATCGCTCGCCTAGACGCGGGCAAACTGGAAGCGAACACCCAACTGGGTAATCCGATCTGGTTTATGGGGCAGGTGGTGGCTCAGTTTGCTGGACTGGCAGGGCAGCGCGGCCTCGCCCTCACCTACAATACCCACCCGGCTACACCGCAGGGGTCCAACTACGAATCTACCTTAAACGGAATGTCAGCCGACGATGCACTGTTTCGTTTCGACGGCGAGAAGTGGAAGAAAATTGCCTACAATCTGCTGGCCAACGCCCTGAAGTTTACCCCTTCCGGGGGCAGCGTGCAGGTCACGGGCCATATCCGGGCGGACAACCGCTTTGTACTGGCCGTCCGTGACACGGGCATCGGTATCCCCGCCAATCAGCAGGAACGCATTTTTGAGCGCTTTCATCAGGTGGATGGCCGATCGACGCGGGCGTATTCGGGTACCGGCATTGGCCTGGCCTTAGTGCGTGAACTGGCTACCTGGCTGGGTGGTCAGGTCACAGTGACGAGCCAACCCGATCAGGGTAGTACGTTCACGGTTGAGTTGCCATTGGTTGTTCCCGACCAGGACCACGCAGCTCTCCTCGCGGACGCTCCGTCGATGATCCAGCCGGCACCGGGGCGGGTTTATAAACCAGACTCTGCACGTGCAACCGAGTTTACGGGGCCCGCATCAAATGCAACGCCTAAACCGCTGGTGCTGGTGATCGAAGACAACGAAGACCTGCGGGCGCAGGTGGTCGACTACCTCTCAAGGACCTACCAGGTGCTATCGGCGGAGAACGGCCGGTTGGGGTGGGAACAAGCGCTCGCTGAAGTTCCTGATCTGATCGTGAGCGACGTGATGATGCCCGAACTGGACGGGTACGAACTGCTGGAGCGGTTGAAGAATGACGAGCGTACCAGCCACATCCCGGTGATTTTGCTCACGGCCCGCTCCGCGCCCGAGAGCCGGATGCAGGGCCTACAAATTGGAGCGGACGATTTCCTGGTTAAACCCTTTAGATTAGCGGAACTGTCGTTGCGGATTGGCAACGGGCTGCGCACCCGCCAGCACTGGCAAAAGCGATTTTTGGCCCAACCCGCGCCCGGCTCCGCCCCGTTGTCGGCCGAGCCGAGCCGGGAGGAAGCCTTCCTGAACCGACTGCGCCAGCTGATTCTGACGCAGTTAGACAGTGACGCCCTAGATGTCGACTGGCTAGCCAGGCAGGCCAACATGAGCCGAACGCAACTAAACCGTAAACTCTCCGCCTTAACGGATCTGAGCCCCAACCGATTCATCCAGCGGGTTCGCTTAGAGCGGGCGGCCGAATTGTTGCAAACGGGGGAGCTAAACGTGGCGCAGGTAGCCTATCAAATTGGGTACAATTCACCATCCCACTTTACCAAAGTGTTTCAGGACCATTTCGGGTATCCGCCGACGAAGTTGAAGAACTGATCGGCAGAACATCCTGAGGGAACACTTAATCATCCTGTCAATCGGTCTGGTCTATCCAATTGAAATTCCCTTGATTTCCATTTCGAATACCGCAAGCTACGGTTGAGAGTTGACCGTCGGTAAAACCATTCAATAGTTACGACACCTCTCCTAGTCAAAATCCTTTAAACGTTCGATAAAATCAGGAAGTCGATTTATGTATTGATCAGAAATGAGTTGACCATTTGTCTTCTCTTAGCGAGTGGAAGTGTTATTTTCTGGATTGTCAACAAACAATCCAGAAAATGCATAGTGAAACGTATGCGTCGGTGTCACGATTGTATCGACCCAGTTAACGGTGTCAATTCCTTTCTCCAGACGTTCAAAGTATAGCGAAAAGCTTACCTGTTCGAAAGGCTCTACCTTAACTAAATGAGGTAATAGTCGAATGCCTTCGGCTTTGATCAAGCAATAACTTCGACTTCCTTGTGCGGTCGTCAGTTTGGTATGGGGGCTGACACAAATGTAACCAATCGGTAAGGATTGCTTTTCATGGGTGTAAAAGGTCGCTCCCGGATTAGTAAACTGTACGTCCAAAATAGTATAGGTTGGGGTTAATCGGATAGCCGTGACCTTGGTCGCATTAGGTTTGGAAACTTCTTCGACAAACCAATTTGACAAAGGACGTCTGGAGCAGCCAGCTAATAAAAGACATACTAAGCTCCCAAAACGGATAACTTGCTTTATCCTGCCTAGACGGAAATTTGACATAACTTATTCAGCTACAGGTTGATATAACTCAAATAAGTTTTTCATGGCAGGGGCTGGAATGACCAACAACTAGTTACGGAGAAGGGACCAGCACTAGTCTGGCTCATCCAGTCAATTTGCCGTTAACCTCAATGATGTTCTCGCTTGGTTAGGGCGGGCAGCTGGGCAATAGTTCCGGTTTGCCAGGCATCGGCACCCGGCTGAACAGGACGCACGGGAATATCAGCCCGATTCGTTTTTTTGTCGGCAGTCGATACCTTGAATCGATGGTCGCGGTCCTGTTCCAAGGACTTGTGGAGTTGACCGTCCTGAGTAAAGCCCATCATCAAAGCCGGACTACCATAGGGAAGCCTCAGGTCCTGATCTGTATGCCAGGTGTGCCAGGTTTTTCCGTAGGTGGTTACAATGGTTTCCATCAACTCATGTTCTGCCAGATTAGGTAATCCGGGTGCAATAAGAGAACCACTTTTCACTTCGTAACGATGACTATGCCAGAGCTTTTTCTCATCGGCTGGCAGGGTTTTAAATAGTTTCTCGGAGAGGATGTACTCGACGCCCATAATCTTAGCACTGTCCCCATTGCCATCAAAAATGACGCATTGCGTCAAGTCTTCATTCAGCTTGGAGCAATAATGATGAGCCTCCATCTGGCTTTGCATGTGGCCATTGTAAAAGTGAAACCCGTTGAGGTAGATTTCCAGCTTACTGATAGGCTTCTTCGCCTGCAACATAGCAGCACCGGCTTCAAGCACGCTCGTTTTCGGTGTTTTCGGCCGACCCGGCGAATTCACGTTGGAGGGCGTATTACTACCTCCACAGGCTACAACAGCCAGGTTTAAGCTTAGAGCAATCAGGGCTTGTTTCATGGCGACGATCGCAAAGGCATGGATTTTCAGACGAGTAAGTTAACACGCCATCATGCAATACCTCCTTTCCATCGGATCGATTAAAAAAGTAATGTGCCAGTGAGGAAACGGGCCCTAGTTCTCAGATTTGTAGGCACTGGCGTGTCGTAGATAGACCTTATCCCCTTTAAGGCAGACTGGCATCTTCAGACCAGGCATTAACAAAATGCCCCCCTCTCTACCCGCCAAAGCCAGTGCTGGCCCTTTGCCTAACTATCCGGATGCGGCTCTAAACTCCCAAAGTAATCGACTCGTTAGCCAGTTTAAACGGGTAGGCATGCTGCATGGAGTAGGCAATCTATTCGTGTTGTTGGTGTTTAGCGCAAGCTGGTGGCGTACCGATGATCAGGGCGGCTATGCGTTAATGAGCCTATTATGAATAGCAAACGGAACGAGTACAACTATATAACAATATGAAAAAGGGATGGATAATCGCCGTTGCACTTTTGCTGATTGGCATCGTTGGGGCTTACATCTGGTATAGCCGACTAAAGAATAATGCTGTGGCCGAAGGCGGTGCCTACGACAATACGCTCAAGCCCCGCCTGGAAATGAGTACAATGGAGATTACAGATATTGATGACGATCGGATCAAAATGAATGTAAAGCTGCTCATTGACAACCCTTTACCGGTCGGTTTTAAAGCCAGTCGATTGGCTTATACCATTCTGATGGCCAATACGCCTATTATTAACGATAGCTATGAAAAGCCGATTGAAGTGAAAGCAGGCGATAGTACGTTTGTGACGCTACCAATGGTTATACTCAATAAAAAACTGATGCAGGTGCTAAAGACGTTAGACCGGAAAGATATTGATAGCACCACCTATACCGTTCGTAGTCGCTTCGATCTGGACATCCCGATTCTGGGTGAGCGTACCTTTAGCCCGACGATTACCCGTCGATTGCCCACATTTTACTTACCTAAAATCAAGATTGAAGACCTAGATTTTGGTAAGCTTGGCCTGAAACGAACCGATGTGGCTGCGAAAGTAGCCGTGACCAACCAAAACAAGTTTCCGTTTACCTTCACCGATACGCATTATACCGTATCAATTAATGAGAAAGAGATTGCGGAAGGTTATCAGCCCGAGCCAATTTTAATTAAAAAGCAGGCGACAACACCGGTTGTTTTCCCCGTAACGGTTAAGCCTGGTCAGACGTTGGGATTATTACCGAAGTTGCTATTCGATAAAAAGGACACGCCTTTTCTGGTTACGCTCCACTGTAAGCTGATCGATAAGGCCGGGAATCTGGCGTTTAAAAACAGCAAGATGCATACCATAATTCGGGGCACACTGGCCGACTTCAAGAAGGATTAAATGCGACTTGTCGTAACGCGGACGGTCGGCCGCAGCCGTGGGAACCCACGATCTCCAGCTAAATTTTGGGGTTCCTGCAGCCGACCGTCCGCGTTACGACAAGTTTACTCGTTAACAATGCATGATTCGTTCTGGTGGGTCAACTGGCTCAATAGCCGGTTGCACCCTGTCGTGATAAATCCTATGCCCAGTCGGGGGTTATTGTTTTTTAGTCGGTTTTGTGGACGTACTACCGGTCGCACCTCCACTAGTTGAAACACCCGCAGCCTGTTGATTGACCTGTTTTCCCCCCGCCTTTCTACCTTGTCCGGATGTACCACCGCTCGACTGGCTACCCGCACTCCCCGCTCCAGACTGGAACCGCGTTGACCCTGCGCCCATCGTCGATCCATTCTTCTGACCTGAGGTGGTCGATTGACCGCTCTTCGCTGAGCTGGGGACGCCTTCGGCTTTAGAGGTAGAGGATTTACCCGATGTGTTACCACCTGCCTGTGCCCGCACACTTACAGAAGCTACCGTTATCAGCAGCGCAACCATCATTACTGTCGTTTTCATACGTTGATTTGATTTATAGTTTTGCTACAATTTCTATTTAACCGGCTTGTCTGCCAAAGTGGGCTTCAGGTCGTTGCGTAGTTAGGGAATGGGTTTTACCGGTCGGCTGACCCCTGTTATTGTTCTGGTCTACGCTGCGTTAACAAACCGGCCCCTAGTTCAAGTAAACCGAACGTAACATGTGGCCAGCGAATGCGTTTGGCAAAGCCAAACAACCAGGGTGAAGCGGCTACCAATATACCATTTACCGTATCGACCGTCAGGTGCGTGGCCATCGGAATTTGTTTGGTCAGACCAGCTTCGTAGTCGGTCAGCGTCGATAGACCTAACACGGCAATACCTGTGCCTACGGCCACCCGGCGGGCCGCCTTATTACTGGCAAAGCCAAGCAGCCAGGGTGATGCAATAAATAATGCCCCGGTCGTATAGTCAAGCAGACCATGAACTTTCGTTGGAATCGGTTTCATAACGTAGGTTTGTTTTATAGGGTAAAAAGAGTCTTTTCTGGATTGCGCTGGCACCCTTCTATCGCCAGAGTTTTATCCTTATATTCATAAAATTGACAGGAGAAAGTTTTATACGTTGCCCTTATAATCCCAATGGTCCTTTATTACTACCCCATTGGTGTCTTTAAGCAGCCGACGGGCGTACTGATCGCCTTTGATGATACCCCGCTCGTTGGCCTTACCGACAAACGCAAGAATGGGGTTACCCTCTTCGTCAGTCTTCATCGCTACGTCGTACCGGCCAAACCGAAATGCGATCATCTGTGAGGGTGCGTATTTCTTATTGAGGTGCTTAAGCAGCCGCTCGCCTAGTTTCATACCTGTTTATTTGTTGTCAAAAGGAACGCCTAGCACTCAGATGACACCCTGACTGGTGTTACCATCTGAGTGCTATACTCTGCGTTTCATTAATTGGATGGCTACAAGCCTTCTCGAATGAGGTAACGGGGCATTATGAGCAGCCTGTTACTGGTGAAATAGTTGACTGCGTTAAGGTTGTTTACTCAACGTGATCTTGACTGGTCAAGCAGTACCTGAACAGCCTTATTGGGACTGCCATCACCTGCCGTTAAAATGGTGGCGTATGAGCGCAGATGCAGGGGATAAGCCGTTTTTTCATAGACCATAGCCTCACAATTTATAACGCTCTCCTGTCCCGCAGCCCGGTTGACTAAGTTAGTCGTCAATATATTTCAGACCGCTCCAATCGTAGTCCTTGCAGGGTAAACGGCTGACAACAACTATATCATGTGGATGAGAGCGTACGCTAGGGGACTGATTAGTTTGCTGATTTAAGTATGAAAAACGATTCTCGAATAAGCTGCTTCGTAGACGCTCGGTGCTCTTTAGGCGAAGGCCCCATCTGGGATAAAGAACGAAATGGTCTGTGGTGGGTCGATATTGTCGATCAGCGGATCTACTTCGCGGAAGCCAGTGGACAACCGGTTCAACACTGGATCATGCCCGAACCAGTTGGCTTCGTCATCCCCCGTGCCAATGGCCAGCTATGGGCCGGATTCAAATCTGGACTACACCTGTTAACTCTATCCTCTACTCACCCGTTTTCCATCCAGCGGTTGAATTACATCGATGCCGACAATCCCTCTATCCGCTTTAACGACGCCACGATAGATACGCAAGGGAATCTGTATGCGGCCACAATGGATATGCAAACGCAGGAGCCTTTGGGTACGATCATGCGATATTCACTTAATCCAGATGGACAACTCGTACCCACAATTGTTTTAGCAAAAGACTTTATTGTGGCCAACGGCCCGGCACTCTCTCCAGATAACCAGACGATCTATATGCTGGAAAGCAACGGTCATCCAGGGCGCTCAAAAGGGGTATGGCGGGCGTCTATTGGGGACGATGGCCAACTCAAGGCAGAAACATTATGGCTTGACTGGCCCTATGAAGGCTCTCCGGATGGAGGTACTACTGACTCGGCGGGTAACCTATGGCTGGGTCATTACGGTGGGGATACCATTCGCCAGTATTCTGCCGAAGGCCAATTGTTACAGGCAATTCAACTTCCGGTCATTAACCCAACTAAAATTGCAATTCATCCGGATGGTACCCTCTTCGTTACCAGTGCTCGGGATGGAGCATCCGATCAGCAACTAATCGACTGCCCCTTAACGGGTAGTGTGCTAAAAATACATATTGGCTAGCCAATCGCCTGTTCACGGAAAATTAGTTTAAACCGTAGAAAAGACTCAACTGATGAAAATAGCTACTTATAATGTGAATGGTATAAATGCCCGGCTACCCGTGCTCCTACGGTGGTTAGCCGAAGCGACTCCCGATGTTGTCTGTCTACAGGAATTAAAAGCGCCCCAGGACAAATTCCCTCAACAGGCCATCCGGGATGCCGGATATAGTGCCATCTGGAAAGGGCAGAAAAGCTGGAACGGGGTGGCTATTCTTGCGCGGGGCCATGAATTGCAGGAAACACGACGTGCGCTTCCTGGTGATGATCAGGACGAGCAAAGCCGCTATATTGAGGCTACCGTAAATGGGGTATTGATTGGCTGCCTCTATTTGCCAAATGGAAATCCGGCTCCCGGCCCAAAATTTGACTATAAATTGCATTGGTTCGACCGGTTTATAAGCTATACGGCTTCCTTGTTGGGAACAAAATCACCAGCTCTTTTAGCCGGTGATTTTAATGTAATTCCAACGGATTTGGATGCTTCTCATCCGGAACGATGGATAAAGGATGCGCTTTTTCGCTCCGAATCACGAGCGGCTTACACGCAACTTCTTGAGTTAGGCTGGACCGATTCAATTCGAAAGCTGAACCCTACTCAACGGATTTATACGTATTGGGATTATTTTGGGAACGCCTATCAGCGAAATGCCGGCTTGCGCATCGATCATTTACTGGTGAGTCCAGAACTTTCCGGGAAGTTAGTTGAGACTGGGGTTGACAGACAGGTGAGAGGCTGGGAGAAAACAAGCGATCATGCACCAACCTGGATTAAGCTATCTGCGTAAACGGTCAGCTTGCAGGATTATTTACGCATGGTGGATAGGCAATAAGTTCTGGACGATACGCTGTAATTTAAGGGGATCGGTTTGGACCAGTAAAGGAGCCGGACCATCCGCGCGCCAAATCCATTAAGCTACCCAGCATCGACTGCACATTGTTCAGGTTACGGTTTAACATTGCCAGATGTTTCTCCCGCTGTTGCTGATTTAACCCATCCCGTTTGAGCATGGAAGCCGCCCCACTGATGATGCCCAGACTACCCTTTAAATCATGAGATGAAGTCCGTAATATATTGCCCCGCTGGCGATTTAAATCGGCCATCTGATCGAGGGCTTGCTGAAGGGTAAATGTCCGCTGAGCGGCTTCCAAACTATGAAGATCATAATACTTGACGACACTGCCGTCGATTGTTTCATGCATGAGCTGGGCAATCTGCCGATGCACTTGTAATAAAAGGCTACCACTAGTCTGGGGAAACAGTTCCTGAAATAAACTCAATTCCTGGTAAAGAATCAGGGTTAAGTGGTAGAGTTCACTCAGCGTTTCCCATAAGGTAAACGCTTTTTGCCAGCGGTGTAGGCCATGCGCCTGAGCGATATCAGTGGGATTTGTTCCTTACTCCTGCCCCAACAGGCGTTTTTCCAAAATATCCAGAATAAGTGGCAACATATTATTGAATTCCTCCCGACTCAGGGCCAGGACTTTAGTCAGGGCAGGGTCTTGCTCACAAACGGTGCGCCAGTTATTGAAGATGGATTCTCGTTGGGTAAAAAGGTAGGTAACAATAGCCGCGATAGGCGGAGAATGAGCCAGAGAGGGGACCATGAGCAGGAAATAAGCAAACCAACATCCGGTTGTACGGCTCGTTCCGGAGGTGCTATTTCCCACTTGGGCGACCAGGCAAAGATAAGGTTAGGCTATTGACTATTAATTAAGAAACGATTTGCGATACACTTGCAGGCGTATGAAAGAAGTCCGGAGATTCAACCATTGGTTTGGTTTAATTCAAGCCAATAGTGACAAGTTACAACCAGCAGTTGCTTTAGATGGTCAAACTCAACGGGCTTTTTCAGGAATGAATTAGCCCCTAGCTGGTAGCATTTTTCCATTTCTTGCCTGGAAGCATTACTACTGAGCATTACTACCGGAATCAGTCGCCAACTACTCTGCTGCTTGAGCATTTGCAAAATCTGGTAGACATCCTGTTCAGGCATATGTCGATCCAGCAGGATTAAACCTGGTACATTTCCCGGGAAACGGATATGTTGAGTTAACGCGCGACCATTATCAAACAAACTCAGTTCATAAGTCGGTAAGTGTTGGGAAAATATAGCCTGCACAAGAACCCGAAAATCCTCCGAGTCATCAATTATATACACTAACTTGCTCTTCATCATGAAGCAATACATGAAGAATTCCTTCACCTTTCGTGAATGTACCGTTTTAACTACATAAATAGCACGATACTGTAATGAAATGAGGAAACGGTTTAGTCGATCATTTTTAGTTATAGGTTCTGGATGCTCCTAATCTGCCGAGACAAGTCCCGGACTCTTTCCTTTGTAGGAGTTTACAAGCTGACAAAGCCAGTCAACGGGCAAAACTAAGTCACGCCTGATCATAATTAGTTTTGCCCGCACAAACGATAGGTAGCTATTCAAAAGGTATACTGAGTAGGCAGCAAGCTGGCCGTTTTCCACCAGTACAAACAGAAGGTCTGGAAGTGACTTAACCAATCCTCAAAACTAACGGGTTTTATCATGTAGGCAGAAACACCCAGTTGATAGGCAGTTCGAATATCTGCACGACTATCCGATGAACTGAACATCACAACAGGTATCTTGCTTAATGGAGCAGGCATGGCTTTAATTTGTTCTAACAGATTCCAGCCATCCTGATTTTCTGGCAGATAGAGATCAAGTAAAATCAATTTTGGGTGTTCCCATTCCTGATACTGCCACTGCTCAAGCAAGGTTTGGGCCTGCTGGGATGAAGCCGCCCGAACGATGGTAGCCAGAGGCAGACACTGGTTGAGCGTACTACGAATCAGGTCCCAGTGATCATCGTTATCGTCAATGAAGAGTATTTTGTTTTGTTTATAATTTGCGTTTGATTTGACCGGGTCGTTATTACTTTTCATGGGTATAAAAGGGAATAAAGACATCATAAAACGTGGCCATAACTTGATTAGCAACCGGGTTGTTATTTTTTGAGGCAAAAAAATAGTTAGACGTTTCCTCTTAATAGATTTGACAGTTGTACGTAATTTCTGAAGAGCCTTTTTTTATCTAAGCCTGGCTTTATTGATCTAACTGGTTCGCCAACGTCAAAAACATAGTTAATGGTTGGCTATAGGGAATGGCCTTTCCCTCATAGGTACGGTTGGTACACGAGCCGTCAGTCAGTGTGGTTCGTTTACCAAGTTCATTTACACAACAATACCCCTTTATATACGACAATTGTGTCTTTCCCCCGCCGTATTTACTTATATACTCACACGAAATAGTTATTGATCAAATGAAGAAATTTCTGCGTGAAAATGGGCTCTCGCTCTTATTCACCTTTATTACGCTGATAACCTTAATGGGCCAGATCGTTGTGGGATGGCACGAGTTCAACAACGAGCTTATTGATTACGGGAGGCCTCCCCTCACCTTGAGAAATTATCTCAGTAGTGGTCATTGCATCGAAGCTGTTTTGACAATTGGGAAAGTGAGTTTTTACAGATGGGTCTATACGTATTACTAACGGTTTCGCTTTATCAGAAGGGCTCCTCCGAATCCAAAAGTCTGGATAAACCCGAAGGAGTCGATCGGGATCCGTCGCCTACGCGAAAAGGAGCTCCCTGGCCGGTTCGGCGTGGAGGCTGGATCTTAATGCTGTATCAGAATTCGCTCAGTATAGCCTTTTTCAGTTTATTCTGCCTCTCTTTTTTCCTGCACGCGGTTGGGGGTGTTAAACAGTACAATACCGAGCAGGTCTTAAAACGAAAAAGCGAAATGATTACGCTTTGGCAATTTCTGGGGACTAGTGAATTCTGGTTTCAATCGCTGCAAAACTGGCAAAGTGAATTTCTGTCGGTCCTCTCCATTGTGGTGCTCTCTATCTATCTGCGCCAAAAAGGCTCCCCGGAATCCAAACCAGTTGATGCTTCACATGCCGAAACGGGTGAATAATCCACGTTCGTTTATAGCCGTTTTGGTAGTAGATCCACGAAGTCAGATAATTCATCCGGCTCATACAGTGCCATTCAGACGTAATCAGGAATTAGTTTTCGACGTTAATTTTGCACCCAGATACTCCCGATTCAATCGGGTTATGGCTTCCAGTGGAACCGAAGCCGGACACTCTACCGAGCAGGCGCCAATAAACGAACAAGCTCCAAACCCTTCAGCATCCATCTGCGCCACCATTCGCTCCGCGCGCTCCTTGCGTTCGGGCTGACCTTGTGGCAACAAGGCAAACCGGGACACTTGCGCGCCCACAAATAACATGGCCGACGCATTTTTGCAGGCTGCCACGCAGGCTCCACAAGCAATGCAGGCGGCTGCATCCATCGTATCTTCCTGAGTCGTGCGCGCGACCAGAATCTCATTGGCATCAGGAGCAGATCCCGTATTGACCGAAATGTACCCTCCAGCCTGCACGATCCGATCGAACGCCGAGCGATCGGTCGAGAGATCTTTTATGATCGGGAAGGCTCGCGACCGCCAAGGTTCGACCACAATCGTGTCTCCATCGGTAAAGCTGCGCATGTATAATTGGCAAACGGCGGCTCCGGTCTGTGGGCCATGCGCCCGGCCATTAACGTACATAGAGCACGAACCACAGATGCCCTCCCGACAATCGTGGTCGAAGGCAATTGGCACGTCCCCTTTTCGAGTTAATTCGCCGTTTAACACGTCGAACATTTCCAGAAACGACATATCGGGGTCGATATCCGCGAGGTTATACTCGACTAATTTTCCGGGCGAAGCGGTATTTTCCTGTCTCCAGACTTTTAGGGTGAATTTCATGCTGTTTATTGAGTCATAAAAATTGTTGATTTGCCTTAAACGATCATTGGCAAACAGGCTTCCTGCTTCCGTTGCCATCAGCCTTTACCCGGTGAAATCAGGGAGCCGACCGGGATTCCGTTGGCCAACCGGCGGATTATACGAGCCCGGCCGGTTGGTTCAGGGTGGCCACTTCGTACATCAAAAGCGCCCGGTTCGTCTTACTTGGTCCTGGCAGATATCTCCCACCCGGTTTACCGTGCATTCGATGCCGCCCCAAAGGGCCGGTTTTAATGCCTCAACCGGCTTGGCAAGTGAGTGTAGCCTAGCACCGGACGCTTGTTTTTTTAACTCAATCGGCATCATCATCGAGGGAGTGTATGACCAATTTAGCCAGACCAATTGCCCCCTGTTTTAGTTTATCAGGCTGCCCGGGTAGTTGAGAGACCACGCTAAAAACGTGATTGTTATAGAGTATATGCAGGGATTTTTTGCCGGGTTCCCAAATCGCTTTGTCGCCCACATTCTGAATCGCTTCGCCTGTCGGCGTATCTTGAGCCTGGCTGGCAATAGGCGGTGTCGCCTTCGTCATTCCCTCTATGGGACCAGCTGGATCGGCGCCACGGGTTGAATCCTGTTGGCGAGTCGTACTAGAAGTAGCAAATTCGCCGTTCGTGCCCTCAGGAGCGGGACCGAAAATAGTGGGTTTAGACATCGCGTTTTGGTCGGCTTCCTGATGCGCTTGGGGTTGAAAGAGTTTATCGAAATAGTATTCTGACTGGAATGTGGACTCGAATGGTTTATTACTTTCCAGTTGAAAACTAATTTTATTCGGTCCCCATCGAAACTCACAACTGTTCAAGTCACTGTATTTAGTCAGCTCGATATCCTCGCCCAACTAGAATAGATTCCGTACGAATTCCTCCGGCAAATAATTACACCGTTCCTGATAATGATAGTCTGTGCTGAGCAGCCGGGCCCCGCTCACTCGTCTGGCCAGAGTTGCATCACCCGTACCCGCTGCGTTGGCAGAATCCATGTTATCCCGATCTTGGGTAGAACAGGCGGCTAAGCATAGGCCTAGCAGCCAGCCAATTGGGTTTATCTTCATTGCTCAATTGTGATTAAAATGCCCAGCGTCCTAACAAATAATACGCCTGCTTACTGAACAGGGCCTGTTATAAGTTGTGCAGATAAATCCCTGGCATCAATGAGGATACGGCCTTCGGGTGTACTTAAATTCGACTTTGTATACGGTCTAAGCCAACTACATGAACAAAAAGGCGTCCTCATCTGAAAACGCCCTTTTTCTAACCCAACTGAACGTATTGAAATTTGGCTGATCAACATTGATCTCCAACAATTTCACGCTACTGTCAATCGGTATTTGTCGTTAAAATCGTGTCGTCTCGTTCCGCTACGTAAGAATCCATACCCTCAACAGGGCTGTCGTCGGGCGAGTCATTTCCAGGCAACGTAGTCGCTTTGTCGGAGCGATCGGCTAAGCTCGCTGGCGAAATAGCCTGTTTGGCTCGGGTGATATTGTCTTTTTCTTCGTCTTCCATTGTATTCGCGCTGAATTAAAGTTAATAAGTTGATTAGCAATCGGTTATTCTCTATCGAACATCAATCAATACGTAGTAATATCTCCTGTTTTTTCCTACTACGGTGTAATAAAGTCCTTTATAATACTACGTGCATCCTGAAGTATCTGCTTTAGCAGCGCTCCGAATGAGGCAATGGCCTTGCGGAGAAATAGATCTACGTACATCTACAGTCAAAGTACCGTTGCCTTACTCCTGTTGCAGAAAAAGCGCTATGCATTGATGGTATACGGTTTACCCTGCGGGTGACTAGCAGCTATGTAAACCAACTCAACGGATGAAAAAGGTAGTAATGACGATCGCCATGACCTTACTGGTCGGCATAACGAGCGGATGGGCTCAGTCAAGTGCCAACACCCAGAGTAATGGAGGTAGACAGGGTTCCTCTGCGGTAAATAATGTTAGCAAAGCGAACAACAGCCAAACTCAGGAAAAAGGCGTTCCCTACACTAAAGAGGCTGAGCAACAAGGGCATTCAGGAGCCAGAAAAACAGGACAGACATCGGGCAATTCAGCAACAGGTTCCGGCTCGTCCGCATCGGGGAAAATGGGTACTTCGAGCGGAAAGGGTGACCATAAAAAGGGTAATCGTTCATCCGCCAAAATGGGCAACCAGTAGGTTTCCTAACAACAAATTTTACAAAAAGACAGATCCTATGCTTGCTATGAATTACCGGGGGCCATTTAGAGTGCGGGCCGCCCATAAGCCTTATCCTGAGATTCTGCATCCCAGCGATGCGATCGTTCGGGTTACCCGCGCCTGCATTTGCGGGTCGGACTTGCACCTCTACCACGGGCTTGTTCCCGACACCCGTGTTGGTATGACGTTCGGCCACGAATTTATCGGCGTCGTTGAAGAAATTGGTTCATCGGTCCAGAAACTGGCCGTGGGCGATAATGTCATCGTTCCCTTCAACGTGGCCTGCGGAACCTGTGCCTTTTGCAAGCAGGGTCTTTTTGGCAATTGCCATGAATCAAATTCACAGGCTACGGCCGTGGGCGGTATATTTGGTTATTCACACACAGCCGGTGGCTACGATGGTGGACAGGCTGAGTTTGTTCGGGTTCCCTACGCCGACGTAGGCCCGACGATTATTCCGGAATGGATGGATCATGACGACGCTGTTCTGTTAACCGACGTAGTACCAACCGGTTATCAGGCTGCCGAAATGGGCGGGATCAAAACGGGCGATACGGTCGTGGTGTTCGGGGCCGGACCGGTGGGAATTATGGCCGCTAAAAGCGCCTGGTTGTTTGGTGCTGGCCGCGTCATTGTCATCGATCATCTGGAATACCGGCTAGACTTTGTGCGCGACTATGCTCAGTGTGAAGCGTATAACTTCCGGTCGATGGAAGACCCCTTTTTGTTTATCAAGAAAACGACAGACTGGTTTGGCGCAGACGTTTGTATCGATGCCGTTGGTGGGGATGCTTCGGGTAGTGCTTTACAAACCATTACGGGAAAAAAACTACTGCTACAGGCAGGCTCAGCTACGGCGCTTC
>CAXVWN010000180.1:0-57442 GCA_964263725.1 Spirosoma sp. | reverse complement strand
CGCACAGTGCATCATATTCCTTTAGTTGTGGCTAGAATTCCCCCGTACTATTGGCCGGATAATACATTACACTCAATTCTTAATCCACACCTGCTGCGTGAATGCGCCATTGACAGCTGCATCCCATACCTCAAGACGAACCCATTTTTTACCCTTGAGATTGGTGTTAAATGTAAACGTCTGTTTACCGAAGGGAAGCGTGTTTGTTAAATCAATCCGCTCCCGAAATACCTGTTTTCCATCGCCGGATATGATCTCGGCAAATGTTAATGGGAATGTCCAATTCATATTGACCACGACATTGGCTTTGCCATCCTGAGACAAAGTGAGCGTTTCTCCTGCGCCTTTTCCATTTACAGAAAAAGTCGGCAGCAATACTTCACCCGTCGTGACAAAGAATTTCCCTTGCTGCATGACGTCTAAAATCGGTTGCCAACCTTTGTTATAAGCCGGTAGTTTATTGAGCTGCAAGTAGTTTACGTTAAGATGGGCGTACATTTCGTTTTCCGGCTCGATGGTGAACAAATCCGCTTCGGCAATGACGTGTTTTTTGAACCCCCAATTGGCCATATCGTCCATTAAATCCAGCACTCGACGGCTGAGCCGGGGTTCCGACAAATCGGCAGGTATGTTTTTCCAGGCGGCACCAAGAAAGCGGTCGGACTTATAGAAATCCTCGTCTTTGTACTTATCCGGAAAACCGGTAGATCCTTTTGTACGGGCATGAGCTGTCCAGGCAAGTCCGTTTTCGGCTTCCAGTAATTTCAACATGTCCGCTTTGTCGCCAATGCGATATACTTTTCCATAACGAGGGTCGTCCGTCACAAAAGGCATCTCGGGCTTGCGGGACATAATCCAGTATACCGGCTTCGGGAAAAAATCTAACCAGTGACCACCAAAAAATTCGTTAGGTTCTTCGCCGGGTAACAACAGAAAATCGTTGGTTGACCAGCGTTTGCACATGTCGAACAAGGTTTTCAGCTCCAGAAGCCGTTGGTCATCGGGGCCTTTCGGGTGAGCGGTGTAATGAAATTCGGCCAGATGCACAATGTCGATACCCGTATTTTTGAAGACCTTAACGAAATTCGGAACGTCTGGAACTGGCTTCCCGGCTAGTATCACGCTCATAACATATTCATTATGAAAGTGGCTCGACATGGTTTTATAGCCCGGCACTACCGGATACTTATCGTTATGGGTGAACCGCTTAACCTCTTCCAGCGCTTTGGCGGGCGTTTCGGTGCTCAACAGGCAGAAAAAATTTAGTCGTTGCTGGGTTTTAGGCGGAGCATTTACCCAAGGCACCCAACGTTTATCGCCCATTAAATCCTGCCTGATACCAATGCCAAAGTCCGGTATCAGGCTCCGATAGTTATTGCCATACCAGGTAAAGTCCAGGTTGAAAGCTTCGTCTAGCGGGTAAAAATATTGGTGAGGAGCCGGAAATACGGCCAGGCTGCCGGTTGCGCCAGCACCAATAATGGTACGATATTTCACGCCCTGCGCTTTGTTTGGCTGTTTCAGATCGGCGGGCACACTCTGCATCTTGCCTTGTGTATCCGCCCAGGCAATGGCATTCCATATCGGGAGTTTACTGACCAAACCCGCATCGTACAGGATAGCCGTAGAATCGACTTCGGTAGCCATAACGGCGGCTACATTAAACAGCGGACTACCGGTATAAACTGTAATCTCAATGGCTCCGGCAAATGTAGCCGCCTGAATATCAGACACTCGAATGACAGTTCGAGAACCATTAGTATGTACACTAGCGCTTCGCTTGGTAAGCGCGACGGCGTAGGCCGTGTGGGGCAGTTTATTGGTTTTATCGAAAAATATATTCCAGCCGTTCTGCGAAACCAAATCCCGTTTGCCAACAGTCAGCACAAAGGCGGGATCAAGGGCTTTGGCGATTTCTCTGAAAGCTCCACGCTGAGACAATTGAATACTACTGAACAGCGGTTTTTCTTTCGCTAAGTCGATGACCAGTTTAGCTGTTTCTTTCGCCGTGGTGGGCCAAGTGACAATCAGATTGTTTCCTTGGCTGATAACCGTTACGCCATTTTTTTTCTGATAACCAGCAAAATCGACAGAAATCTGCGCCCGAGCGACTGAGCCAGTAATGAGTAATAGAAGTAAAAGAGTTTCTTTCATAGCTACGTATTCAGACTATTTACCTAACCGCACTTGCGGCAAAATCTACCCGGATAGGCTAGAAAGGGGCAAAGATATTTTGACTAGAAAATGAAATTATGACGCGTATTTATAGTATCACTGTACTCTTTTGCCTTAGCTTCGGTCAATTGGTTTTAGCACAGCTACCGCCCATTTTCGACCAGAGCCGAATGCAGGCAGCCCAGAACGAAGCCACCGTTCGAAGGTTTCTGTCACCCGTAAAAATCCTGTGGCGCACCGGCTCGATTACCAACGCTGAACAACTGTTGAAACCCGGCAACGGGCAGGCCGATTTGTCGGGTAAAGATCTTTGTTCGTTGAAAAGTGACGCCACGGGAAAGCCCGGCCTGCTACTCGATTTTGGCAAAGAATTGCACGGTGGACTCCAGATCGTGACCGGTCAGTGGAAGGTTAGTAAACCCATTACTGTACGGATACGACTTGGCGAGTCTGCCAGTGAGGCTATGGCCGATATTGAGCCGAAACAAAATGCGACCAACGATCACGCCATGCGGGACTTGACGGTGCAAGTTCCCTGGCTGGGCAAGCTGGAGATTGGAAACACAGGATTTCGATTTGTTCGAATTGATCTGGTCGATGGTGATACGGAACTGTTGCTCAAAGAAGTACGGGCTATTTTCACCTTTCGTGATATTCCTTACCTCGGCTCCTTTCATAGCAGCGATGAACTCCTCAATAAAATTTGGGCAACGGGCGCTTATACCGTTCACCTCAACATGCAGGACTATCTCTGGGATGGTATCAAGCGCGACCGACTGGTTTGGGTGGGCGATATGCACCCCGAAGTGGCGACGATAAACGCCGTGTTTGGCTATAATGATGTCGTTCCCAAAAGCCTCGATTTGGCCCGTGACATTACACCCTTACCCGGCTGGATGAACGGCATCAGCACGTATTCGATGTGGTGGATTCTTATCCAGCGAGACTGGTATCTGCAAAACGGAAATCTGCCTTATCTGAAGCAGCAAAAGGATTATCTCGTCAATTTGCTGAACCTGCTCATAGATAAAATTGACGGTAAAAACAGCGAAAAGCTAGATGGAACGCGCTTTTTGGACTGGCCTTCCAGCGAAAACACAAAAGGTATTCACGCCGGTTTGCAGTCGATGATGGTGCTTTCGCTGAGCGCCGGAGCTGATTTATGCCGCATCCTAAACGACCCGACAACGGCAGTGAAATGTGATAATGCATTAGCCCGTTTACGAAAATATGTACCCGATCCCAACGACTCTAAACAAGGAGCGGCTTTACTGGCATTGTCGGGTTTAGTACCCGCCGAAAAAGCCAATAAAGATGTGTTGGCCGTAAACGGAGCGCATAATTTCTCCACATTTTACGGGTATTATATGCTTCAGGCAAAGGCCAAAGCGGGTGATTACAAAGGTGCGTTAGCGAACATTCGGGAGTTTTGGGGCGGCATGCTCAGCTTAGGCGCTACTACGTTTTGGGAGGATTTCAATCTGGATTGGATGGCGAATGCGGGACGTATTGATGAGCTGGTGCCGGAAGGCAAAAAAGACATCCACGGCGATTATGGCGCCTATTGTTACATAGGTTTCCGGCACAGCCTGTCGCATGGTTGGGCATCGGGGCCAACGCCCTGGCTAACTGAGCACGTACTGGGCATTAAGGTAGTGGAGCCGGGTTGTAAAGCCATCAAAATTGAGCCTCATCTGGACGATTTGGCATTTGCAGAAGGTAGTTTCCCAACACCCTACGGTCTGGTAAAAGTGAAGCACACCAAACTGGCCAACGGCAAAATAAAGTCTGAAATAACTGGCCCCAAAGAGGTTAGAATTATTCGGTAAGGGAGAGAGTTTTAATAGCGCGAACGTCCGCATCGGCGGCCCGGTTCGTTCGTGCTATCGACGCCGATTATATTTTCTCTAAAAAGGCGAGAAATTCCTGCTTTTTATTCCGCGATACGGGAATGTTTTTGTTATTCGCCATGATGACTTCTCCGCCGTCGCCACGAATATATTTCTGGACGTAGCGCAGGTTAATCAGATATCCGTGATGCACCCGGCAGAACCCCTTACTTTCCAGAACTTCCTCTACCTCTTTTAAGGTCTTGGAAATCAATACAGCTTTGCCGTTGGTAAGATAAAAGTGCGTGTACCCACCATCGGATTCGCAATAATAGATATCTTCACTCTGTAGAATTTGCAGCCCTTCCATAGTCGGCAGGGCAATACGGTCGCCGGTTTTCTGGCGACTCAGATAGGCCACAAAATCGTCTACCTGCGTGCTGGGTTTGGATGATAGCGTCGCTTCGGCTTTTGATACAGCCTGTCGTAATTCATCTTTATCAACTGGTTTTAAAATATAATCCAGCGCGTTGTGGCGAATCGCCTGAATGGCATATTCGTTATAAGCCGTCGTAAAAACAACCCGAAATCCAGTAAATCGGCATGCTTTAAGCATATCGAACCCGCTCATTCCTGGCATCTCAATGTCCAGAAAAACCAGGTCAGGATGGTGTTGTTCAATGGCCCCAAGACCTTCCGGTCCATCAGCGCAAGAAGCCAACAAACGTACCTCAGGGCAGTATTTAGCCAGAAGTAACGCCAGCACATCGCGGCAATGTTTTTCGTCGTCAACAAGTATGGCAGTCATTAGCAAGGAAGTTTTAGGGTAAAACGAACGTCGGTACCGGTTGATAATCCTCCGGTCTGGTAAGTGTCAATCAATTCGATATGAGCATTTACCCCATACATTTCATTAACCAGAAGCAGTCGTTCCTCCGTTAGTTTAATGCCCTGGGCTTTATGCGTCATTAAGTGCGGGGGCCGTAGCTGTGCTGAGGCTACCCGGCCAATGCCATTGTCATTAATCTCGATAACCAGATTTCCGTGTTTCTTTCGGCAATTAATTGTCAGTACCGGCAGGCCATCTTTTTTAGGCAGCAAACCATGCCAAATAGCGTTCTCCACGTAAGGCTGAGTGATTAACGGCGGTACGTGGACCGTATCCTGATCAATTTCGTCGCTTACCTGAATCGTTACATCAAATTTATTGTCGCAACGAAGCCGTTCCAATTCTACATAAATCTGCAGTGCTTTCAACTCATTGCGCAACGACACCCATTCCGTTTTTGAGTTATCCAGCACCTGCCGCATCAGCCGGGAGAACTTGGTTAGCAAGTCCGATGCGAGGTCAACCTCGTTTTGCAGGATAAAACTGTTTATGGATGTCAGGCTATTGAAGATAAAATGAGGATTCATTTGCATCCGCAATGCCAGCAATTTGGTTTCGGCGACACGCCTGTTGGTTTCAATAAGTTGATGTTCGGCTTGCCGGTAGGCCAACTCCACTTCTACCTGTTTAATCTTTTGAGCGCACAACGTAGCCACTGTCGTCAGAACTTTCAGGTGGCGGGCCTGAAAAAAGCCTTTTCTGGGATCTTCTGCGTCAATAACCCCTATAATTTTCCCGTCAGAAAGAATAGGTACGGCAATTTTCGCCAATCGAATTTTGTCGTCTTGTATGTAACGATTATCAGTAGATGTGTCGCTGATGAGTTCGGCCAAGCCGGTAGCCGCCACCGCACCCACAATTCCCTGTCCAACCGGAATATCAATGGGTTGAAAAATAGTGTATTCTTTAGGGTTTTTAGGGCCATGTGCGGCCTTTTGTACGAGTACATTCCGTTCCTGATCAAGCCAATAAACCACACAGTCTACGAAGTTGAGTCGGGCAATGCAGTTTTTAGCTACATCCCAGAGTACTTCGTCAATTGTTGTTTGGGCAATCAACGAAGTTGCAAAGAATGTAACTGCTTTTTCGGCTTCCAACTCTTCTCGTAAGGCCGTCCATTCCAGTGCAGTACGGTGTGTAACCGCTCGTTTTACTAACTTCGTCATTCAGCATAGATGTCACTCGGGCAGCAACTACGGCAATCCAATCATTTTTTAAAAGCTTTAATGAATAACTGGTGATTTTCAGGCATTAACTATCGTAAAAAGACTATTATTGGGATTGTTTCCCGCTTGGATCTTTCAGCCAATCGCTGCGAAACACGAAGCTCGTTACCTCTCTACCTCTTTGAAAAACCATATCTTTTTTGCCTGGCTGACGCTGTCATGGCTGTTCGGAGGGCTATATCAATCAGGCAACGCCCAATCAGGTACTAACGCAACCAGCGTTACAGCTCACTCATCTACTCAATGGTTTCAACATCTTACGCTGCGTCAGGGCCTGGCTGCTAATTATGCCATGTCGATTACGCAGGATAAATCTGGTTTTATCTGGATTGGTACGGTCAACGGATTAAACCGATTCGATGGCCTGCGCTGCCTGACCTACACCCGGCAGACAGGCAGTTCCCGTTCACTGTCGAATCGTATTGTACGGAGTGTTTTTACCGCAAGAAATGGTACGCTCTGGGCTGGCACTCAGGCGGGTTTGAATCGGTTCGAACCCGATGGACAGACGTTTCAACAGTATTCACTTTCGCATTTGGGAACGGGCTGCAACCTCATCCGGCACATAGTCGAAGGTCTCAACGGCAATCTATATCTCGCCACAAACGGTGGCGTTGTGTTATTCGACCCGACAACGAAAAAATCCAGCCTGTTAACGCTTCCGGTGGCTCTCGCATCTCGTCCGGCAGCGAATACCATCCGGCGGCTACTAATTGACGGACCTGTACTCTGGATCGGTACGCAGGCGGGTTTGTATGCCTATAACCAACGAACAAAAACGTTTCAGAGTTTTCGCCACAACGAAAGCGATTTCACCTCGTTACCAGATGATTATGTATCGGCACTGGGCATTCATCCAATTACCCGTGAGTTACTCATCGGTACGAATACAGGAGTCGTTGCTAAATTTAATCCTGCCAGACGAGCGTTTCAGTCATTGCCTTTACAAGCGAGCAAGTCTATTTCTTCGATACTTTTCACCCGAAGCCACGATTTATGGATAAGCGTTTTAGGAGGAGGTCTTCACCGATATGACGCCCGACGAAATCAGTTTTCGGTCTATCTGAACGATGAAAATAATCCCCGCAGCATTGGATCAAACTCGGTCAGAGACTTATTCGAAGATGAGGGGGGAGTTATCTGGGCTGTTACAGAAGATGCCGGTATGAGTTGGTTTAATCCAACGGTTGAGAAGTTCCATTCCGTTTTCGACGATGTTGGTTATAGACCGGTTTCGTCGTTAGGTCTTGATGCCCAGCACGTTTCCATCGCCCAACGGAACTGCCTTTGGGTGGCTACTCACGATGGACTGCTCTGGATCGACCCGCAGGCTCAGCGTTATCGCCTGTACAAACACGATATCAAAAGCCCGCATAGTCTCAGTTCAGATTTAGTACATTCTGTATTGATCGACCGAAAGAACCAGATTTGGGCCGGTAGCTCAAAAGGACTTGATCGGCTTAATCCTGCTACGCAACAGGTTGAGCGAATTCTATGTCTGCCTTCATCAGAAAATCCGATTCAATATCCGGCTTTTGACTCGACAAAGCGCGATTTCGTGGCCGGGAGTCAGGTGTTCAATCTTGCTCAGGCGAGTGATGGTCGTATTTTTATCGGTACGAATGAGAAACTAACTGTCTATGATCCACATACCCGAACCTTCCGTAACCAGTTCAATGATAAGCGCGTTCGTCAGTTACCGGGCAAAAATTACAATTCACTCTATATAGACCGCCAAAATAATTTATGGGCGGGCGGCTTAGGGCCTGTATATAAAATAAGTCCTGATTTAAAACTGCTGGCACAATACATTCACAAGGAAGATGATCGGTATAGTTTACCGGACGATGGCGTAACGGGCTTCGCCCAAGATGCGTTGGGCCAAATGTGGTTTGGCACAGACAACGGCTTAGCTCGTCTGGATCAAAAAACAGGGCGTTTTACCGTTTATACAACCCAACACGGTTTGCCAAATAATGATATAGCGGCCCTGTTGATGGCTGGCGATACCCTCTGGGTTACAACAAGCCGGGGACTAGCCTGTGTGGACACACGTCGGCTTAAATTCACTATTTTCGATGAGGCTGATGGCGCACCGGCATCGGAGTTTGAATCGGGTTCAGCCGATCGGGATTCAGCCGGGCGTCTTTATTTTGGCGCTATGCGTGATCTGGTTTACGTTCAGCCAGGCCGCATCCGCCTAAACTATTTCGTACCACCCGTTTACCTAACGTCGCTTCGAGCCACTGATCAGGAGTTTTTGACAGGCTCACAGACCATACCTAAAACGGTGGTTCTCAACTATACGCAAAATGCGTTTTCATTCGAGATGGCTGCGCTTAGTTTTGATCATCCCGAAGGCAATCAATATTCATATCAGCTCGAAGGTTTCGAGGATCACTGGAATTCTGCCGGCAGTCGGCCTTTTGCCAGTTATACAAATGTTCCCCCCGGCGACTATGTTCTGCATGTTATTGCGGCCAACAACGATGGCGTTTGGAACCGGCGCGGTTATCGTTTACCGTTACTTATCAAACCCCCTTTCTGGCAAACCTGGTGGTTTAGAATTAGTACCCTTGCTACGCTGATTACATTGCTCATTGTCGTTGGCAGACGACGGGAGGAAACGATAAGACAGGAACAGCGCGAGAAAGGTGAATTCCGGGAGCGGCTGGCCGCATCGGAAATGAAAGCCTTGCGCTCGCAGATGAATCCGCATTTTTTATTCAATTCACTAAATGCAATTCGACTGTTTGTCCTTCAAAACGACAGCGATAATGCGGATAAATACCTCGTTAAGTTTGCCCGGCTTATGCGGCTGATTCTGGATAACTCTGGCCAGGAATGGGTAACGATGACCAGCGAACTGGAGCAATTACAGTTGTACCTGGAATTGGAGCAACTGCGATTTAATCACAAGTTTGACTTTTCGATAGTAGTCGATTCGGCTTTGCAACAGGACAAAACTACGATTCCTCCGATGATTATTCAGCCGTACATCGAAAACGCTATTCTGCACGGCATTGCTCACAAGAAAAGCCCAGGTACGATTCGGATTAGCATAAAACCCGTCGATCAGCATTTGGAGTGCGTAGTAGATGATGATGGCATTGGGCGACAAAAAGCCACGGAATTAAAGAGCAAAACAATGCCATCACATAAAAGTGTGGGGCTCCGGGTAACTGAAGAACGATTACAACTTATCAGTCAGCGCATTGGAAAAGAGGCTCGCGTTGATGTAGTTGATAAAGTCAATGAAGCTAACGAGTCAATGGGAACCAGAGTAATTATCCAATTACCCCTGATTGCCCACAAGCCAAACGCCTGATTTTAGAATCAGGCGTTTGGCTTGGTTAGTTTTTTTGGTATTGGGCCGGGTGGCCGACCGTCCGCGGCTGCGGTGCCATCTTAAACCCGACATCATACCTAAAGTCCTACGGTAAGCTTGGTCACCACATACTCGTAGGGTTTCGTTGCAACCAATTGGGCATTAAATATATTGAACTCCTGTTCCTGTGTCACGTAGCCATCCGCGTTTACAATGTAGGAAAAGAACTTATCAGCCAATACAATCTTGCTGGGCAATAGCTTCTGAATGACACGCTTCGCCAGGTGCTTGCTCGGCTTACCAAAGATTTTCAGGTATTCATCCGGCAAATTCGTCCAGTCAGAATTTAGCGAACAGCGGTCGGCCAGAATAGGATCACCCGTTGGCTGATCGTAGGCGAATGTAACTTCAGACGCGGCCCCACCACCATCAGATTTAGTTACCTTGATCAGATCACCATCCGTATTAAATGCATATTCAGTTTGTTTCCCTCCGCTGTTTTTAAGCAGGTAGGTTTTCAATTGTCCTTTATCATTATACTGATACAAGAAACCATTTGTGTTTTCGACGGTGCCATAGCTATAAAAGGTGTAGGATAACTGTTTGGATTCGTAGCATCGACCAGTTGCATCGAGCAGATACGTGTCTTGCTGAACAATGACATCGCCACTATAGGAGATCACTTTAATTGACTGGGCACCGTAACTGTACTCCCGGCGACTATAAGCGCTGGGGTCTTCATACGTCACGCGCTGTAAACGCCCGTCTCGAAAATACGACAGCGTAGCCTGCCCGTGTTTTGTGAGTGTGTACTTTTGGGGGAAGCTCACCACCGGAAGGTCGTTATTTTTAACTTGTGCACTCTCGACAATTGGTTTATCAGGTGTCACTAAACTGTTCTCGTTGCAGGAAACCAAAGCAATACACAGGGCCAGGTTAAACGCAACAGTAATTTTTTTAAATAAGGTGTTCATTAGTACTTGTTATTGATTAAAAAAGAGGTGATTAATGAGACAAAGGTGGCGGATGTGTCTGCGTTAATCGAGCTGTAATCAATAACTGGTAGCATTAAGTGTACAACTCCCTAAATCAACCAATAGTCAGTTGTAGGGCTACAGGGAACGGCTAATGGGCGATGTGAAATGAATAATTAGCAATGGGAATAGGCTGATTGTTCATTTCACATCGCCCATTAGCCACTCCTCAGCATGGGACTTTACCGATAAAATCAACTACTTATTCATTCATCTCTACCAGTTATCGACTCCCGCATGGATAACAGCAATGAGTAATGTTGTTTTGTGCCTATTAGCGTCTATCCACACCAACTTCTTATCCAGCAACAGGCACTACCAATCAACCTCTTATAATTCTACCAAAATGGCAAACGAAAAAACAGTAATTGACGAATGGTCTGTTAAAGATTTGGAAGATGGATCGGCGTTAACGATCACGGTAGTAAGCTGCACCGAGATGGGAAACCAATCGCTACCCGGCATTCAGGTTCTTTATATGGGAAATACCATAAACTACGAACCCCTAATTACCGAACGGTGGGCTTATCAGGCCTCAAAAACGGGCACAGACGAGTATTTTCTGGAAGACAATTCCTGGACGCATTACGAGAACCAATTTGTAAAAAACTATTTAGTCTTGGGCTCGCCCCTAAAAGCTAAAGTATCGGTTAAAACGCGCAGCTCTAAGGTGATTACCAAAGAGTACGAACTTCCATTTGACGTGTAAGGGTAATTTAATTTCAACTATCTACAACTCTGGAAGACAATTTTTCGCCCGACGGCCGCTATAAAGTAAGCTTTGGCAGCTACGAGGTTAGCATGAGTCACTGGATTGATCAACCGTACTTGATCCGGGTTAGTGACAATGCCTGTCTCTTCAAAATCAACGTTGATGTCTGGTCGGGATCGGAGGTACACTGGCTGGACGACTCGACAGTAGAGCTATACATGCGCAAATATCCTGGTCTGGTAGCCTGCACGCTAACGCTGAATGCACTGACTAACCACGCTAGTGCCGTAAACAAAACTGGTTCTTTTGCAGGGCCCATCTCGGAAGTAAACCATTGGTTATTAAACCTATAGGAATTAAGACACGTTTTCTACGAGTATTATACCTTAATTGTTAAGCCCCTATCCACACCATTGTTCAGTAATAACTATCGGCCTTTGACTGCGCCAAGTGAGGAATAGACGTATGATGTACTATTTGCACACCGTTTTCCGATTTTTATCCTTTCCACTAAGCTTGCTGTTCATTCGATGCGGTAATTCATCGCTGTCTTCCGGCACGGTTGTCAACCCTGCCCGTCTTCGTGTCAACGTGATCATCTCCCGTTCTGCGGGTGAGGACGGCGACCTAAACGAAAGCATTCAGGCCTACATCAAAGATGATGCAGACAAACCGGTGGCCAACGAACAGATTCAGATAAAGGTGAATGGTAAGGCGCTACGGCTTAATAACGGATCGTCAAATTACTACGGTGTGTATCCATACTATCAACTCACAGATGCATCGCTAGCTATAGAAGCCAACGCTACCTACACCGTTACCATCGTGCTTACTGATGGCAGAGAGTATAGTTTGGGCACGATTCAGACACAGCCCGACCTCACACCAATGCATTTTTCGCCCCCGGCGACATACTCCCGGCAACAGCCTTTAACCTTACACTGGCAGGATTTGGAAACTCACAGCTGGCTAGCCAGCCGATGGCAAAGCTGGCAGGGAGAAACATCAGCAACAGAGCTAAAAATTTCAAAAAGTAACAGGATCGAAGATCAATGGCACAACGTCCAATATGAACGGGGCAGCGCGGAAGAAGCCGATTATTTGACGACATCCATCAGGGCGGGTAATGGGGCATACACGATTCCCATCTCCTATTTTCAGGGTCCACTTAAATCATTCAATACACTCGATATACTGGTTGATTCTGAAAAGCGCCTGAAAGCAAATGCCCCTTTTCTAAATGGCAGCAGCCTCTGTAGCCGTCGCACAGGTCGATATCGACTCGCCCTTACAAACTAAAAAACACATGAAACACGTTGGTATTGGCCTGCTGGCCGCCATTGTTGGCTATGCACTTGTAGCCGCAATTAGTTATTATTTGATAGGCAAGTTTTCAGAAAACGGTCATGATCGGTCAGTTGAAGCCAGCATGACAAGTATCTTCTTTTTCGGACCTGTTGGAGCCGTTGTCGCATTCATCCTGGGGTTTATCTGGTCCAAAAACTTTTTTCAGTGATCAGTGTGATTCCACACCCATTTTTTAACGTCGCACCAAAATCATCCCGTATTACAGTAGATAAACCGCGTAAAGGCCATTAGACGTAGAGAATAAGCCAGTTAATCGAACCGAACCACTTTGCTTCTTCTGCCATGACACGCCAATCGAATCGCCGTGATTTTTTGAAACAGGGTAGTGCGGCCGCCCTTAGTTTAGCGCTGTTTCCAGGTTTGAAACGGAAAGTTGCGCCCAGCGATCGGGTGCGGGTGGCCCATATCGGCCTGAACGGCATGGGCACAAATCACCTCAATTGGTTTGCAAAACTACCTGAAGTAGAAGTAGTTGGACTATGCGATCTGGATGAAACACATCTGAGCAAAGCGTTAAGCACGTTGCAAACGTTGCAGCCTAACACCACCGCCAAAACCTATTCCGATTTTCGATATCTGCTCGACCGTCAGGATATTGACGCCATCACCTGCGCCACCCCCGACCATTGGCATGCCCAAGTTGCAATCATGGCATTTCAGGCAGGAAAGGATGTCTATGGCGAAAAACCGCTGTCGTATAGCGTCCGGGAAGGTCAGAAAATGCTGAAGGCCGTTAACCGCTATGATCGAGTTTTTCAGTTAGGAACCCAGATTCACGCGGGCGACAATTACCACCGCGTTGTCGAACTGATTCAATCCGGTGCCATTGGTAAAGTACATACCGTACGGCTCTGGAAAACGGGTTTTCCGCCCGTGCTGGGCCCGGCCAATTACCAAACTCCGCCCGCCACCCTGAACTGGGATATGTGGCAGGGACCCGCACCGGTTTCTCTTTATACACCCGAACGCTGCCATTTCAACTATCGGTATTTTCTGGATTATTCGGGTGGTGTGTTTCAGGATTTCTGGTGCCACATTGCCGATGTCGTTTGGTGGGCTGTCAACCCCACCGGATTGAAGAGTATTAAGGCCAAAGGTGAAGCACCCGAAGGAATTGGCGATGCGCCCAAGTGGATACACATTGACTACGAATTTGATGGTCTGTCGTTACACTGGACCAGCACACCGCCCAACGTGCCGGGTGCCGATAAAAAGGGCATTGGTGCGTATTTCGAAGGCGACAAAGGAACGCTACTTTGTGATTACAACACCCGGGAAATCACCATCAACGGCGTTGTAATGAGCGACATTGCTGAAGTTCCTATCACTATTGAGCGCTCGCCAGGCCACCAGCAGAATTTTATTAACGCGGTAAAATCACGCAAACAGCCGGAATCGAATTTAGCCTACGCCCGGCAAATGACCATGCCAATGCATCTTGGATTAATTTCCTATCGGCTCGGTCAGCCTCTGGAATGGAACGCCCGCAAAGAGAAATTCAGGCATAATTCTGAAGCCAATGCTCTGCTGTCGCGGGACTATCGAAAGGGCTGGGATTTAATTTGAAGTTTCAATTTTACGGTTCTTCGATCAATATTTTATCATGAACTCACTCAGGTTGATATCAGGATCAATATTGAGCTTTTTTCGGAGTCGGTAACGCTTCAACTCAACACTGCGATGGGTAATATTTAACAGTTGAGCAATTTCTTTGGTCGAAAGATTCATGCGCAGATAAGCCGCCAGTTTCAAATCGCCCTGACCCAGATCGGGGTAGTTCTCGATCAGGTGTTTTAGAAACTGCTCGTGTACTTTATTAAAATTGGCTTCAAATAATTGCCAATCCTGCTCGCTCGAAATATTGGTATCTATCAACGTACTGATTCGCTGAAAATCATCGCTTGGCAGGCGGTTGCCAGAGCGGGTTTTCAACCGATTTAATTCGTCCTTTAACTGAACCAGCAATTCATTTTTCTGAATCAGCGACATCGTTGAGTTGGCTAATTCTTCCGATTTCTGGATCAATCCCTGCTCCAGTTGCTCTTTTTGCAGGAGAATAATCTCTCGCTGGCTTTGCTCTTCCTGCTGTCGGAGTTTTTCTTCCAATTTTTCCCGAATCTGGTTCTGTTGCACGGCCACCCGCCGAAGATGGAGCTGATACAGAAATCTCACCCCAAAAGCCAGCAGGACCAGATACAAGAGTTTGCTCCATGTATTCCAGTACCAGGGCGGCTGAATCGTAAATGCAAAGGCACTTTCGGTAGGGTTCAGATTTGATTTTAAATGGAATATGTAGTGGCCCGGCGGCAGATTATTAAATTCTCTCTGATGAATGGTGGCAAATGGTGACCAGACTTGCGTGCTGTTTTCCAGCCAGTAGCTGTATTTTACGGGTCTGGTATAATACGGAGTACTGAACGTAATCAGCAGGTTTGCCTGTCGATGCGAGAACAACAGTGACGATGGAATGCCCCAAAATGTATGACTCGTAACCGGATCATCGCCAGCCGTTACCGTCCGTATTATTGGCGGACGAATGGCAACATCAACGATATGGGGCAGTGCGGTACGAGGTAAAAGCGTAAAACCGTTCTCCCGACAAAGAGCCACATAACCAGTATCGAGTGATACAATATTTTCATAATCCTCTACCCATTGATTAGTTTTCACCGGAATGTCTCTCGGCAAATTTTTACGGGGCGACACCCAACTCAGCGACCCATCCTGACGAAGCACAAACAAATCTGAATTGGATACGGGAAAAAGTTTTCGGATACCCAGCCCAAGCCAGGGATAGATCGACTTAGCCGAAACAAACCGATCCGTTGGAATATCGTACCGAAGCACGCCCTTTGCCGACGTTATCAGAATTTGCTGCCGGATTCGACAAAGATTAACGGCGGCACTTCGAAAGTCGGCGTCGGCATATTCTTTACTCGTTTCAACCCTACGTAAATCAGCCGAGAGCCGAAGCCGTTGCAGGCCCTGATTTGGTGCTTTATTGACCCATATATTGCCCGCATCGTCTTCTTCCAACTGCCGGACGGGAGCCGAAAAGCCCTCGACTTTATGCGAAAAAATCCATTGCCCGCGAGCATCTTTTTGGTAGATACAGAGGTTGGTATAGGTTCCCTGAATAAGGCGATCCGGGTAGTGACTTAACCGGCGCAGTATCCATCCCCCCGTGATGCCATTCAATAAATGAGCCTGAGCACCCTCAATTCGAAATGTGCCTCTATTATGCCCACACAGCAACTGCCCATCTATAACAGCCAGATTCCATACTTGCCCCTGCGTGCCGGGAATCAACTGAAAAGACGTTTCGTTCCCGGTAAGTGGCTTGTAATAAATGCCCTGGTTAGTACCTAAATACAAATTACTTCCGTGACGGGCCATGTCATAGATCGTTCCTAATTCACCTTCCGTATCTGTAAAGTATAAGACTGGTGAGTTGAGATTGATCAAGTCAATTCCCTTGTCTAAACCGACCCAAAGATTACCATCGGCATCCAGCTGCATCGCCAAGACCGTGCTATTCTGCAAGCCATTCTTCTGGCTAAAATGGTATCGAATATGCCCCTGCCCGTTTGTAATTAATACACCATTGAGCAATGTACCGAATGCATAAAGGTCGGGGCCAATAATCAGCCCGCGATTGAGCCGATTCTGCTGCATAAATCCATTAAGCTGGGCATTGAATGGCTTGAACTGGGTTCCATCGTAGCGGTAAAGAGCTCGTTCGGTACCAATAAGAAAATTGGTATCACCCAATGGCAAAATGGTATTTATGGTTTCATGACCCAGAAATTCACTGCCTTTCACAAAAACGAAACGGTTGCGTTGTAATTCATACAACCCTTTGTCAATGACTTCCAGCAGAAGTCGGTTACGCACCGAATGCACAAACAAAATATTCCCGGGCACCTCTAATTTCTGTACACGTCCTCGCTCGTATCGGTAAATGAACGCAAAAGACTGAAATAGTAGACCTTGTGATGTGATCTGAATATTCCAGATTTCTTCATTTTGAAACGCCTTCTCCCGAATCAGGTCGCCTAATGAATGGTAGACCAGCTCACCATCCGGGTCCGGCAGCCAATACCCGAATTCACCAAGTGCACCCGTATAAATTCGCCCCTGCTGATCAATGGCAACCGACCGGACTTTTTGCTTGCGTGGCAACTCATATACCTTCCAGCTACTGCCATCGAATTCGAGTAATCCTTTAGAATTGGCGAAGTAAAGGAATCTGGTCTGGTGATGTTGGGCTATACTCCAGTTCTGGTTATAAGCTCCATAGGTTTGCCGAGTGTAATGAATCAACTCTGGTCGGCAGAAGCGATATGGCGACTGTGCTACGCTGAGCATATTGATGCCCACTAGCAGGATATTGATACAAATCCAATTAATAAGATACCTCACATAATCACGCTCCACTTTTCTCATTAAAATCCGTAACCAAAGGGGTATGATGTGATTAAAAAGGCAAATACAGCCAGAAAAACCCTGTATGATGTGGTAATGATGTACCTCAATTTTAGGAGGCAAGTTAGCACTACCATACTTTTGTGCAAAAAAATATAAGAAAGTTAGTGCTATTTTTTGTTATATGACTAGTAAGGTCACACAACAGAGCTAGCAGTTTACTCTGTAAGTAGTAATGACTTTATCCTGATTGATTATGAAAAACATTTCACTTTACTGGAAGCCAAATAGACCGGCGGTATGGTTTGTAGGGCTACTATTTATTCTGTGCATACACCCAGTTTTTGCAAACTTAGCCCCTATACGTATAACGGGTAAAGTAACAGATGGCACTACAAATGTAGGCTTACCGGGCGTAACCGTACAGGTAAAAGGGACGACAACCGGCACAGTAACCGATGCAACGGGTACGTATAATCTCCAGGCTGATGAGAATGCAACACTGGTATTTTCGAGCATCGGTTATACAAAAATAGATATAGCCGTTGGCGGTCGGACTGTCATTAATGTACCGCTTATAGAAGACACAAAGTCCTTGAATGAGGTAGTAGTGGTGGGGTATGGCACACAGCGTAAGTCTGATGTAACGGGAGCTACCGTTACTATTAAAGGGGATGAATTAGTGAAACAGCCAGTGCTAACGGCAACTCAGGCTTTGCAAGGAAAAGCGGCTGGCGTACAAATTATCAGTAGCGGTCAGCCTGGCAGTTCGCCGGTGGTGCGCATTCGGGGTACGGGTAGCGCACTGGGCGGAACGGCGGCTTTATTCGTTGTGGACGGTGTGTTGACAGACGATATTTCTAACATAAATACAGCCGACATTGTCAATGTTGATGTTTTGAAAGATGCGTCGGCAACGGCGATTTACGGATCACGCGGTGCAAATGGAGTTATCATCATTACCACAAAGCGCGGTACGGTTGGCAAAATGACCGTGACTTATTCGGGTAACGCGGGCTTTCGGATGCCTTCTTACCTGGTCCCAATGGCCAACGCCACGGAATATGCCAACTATGTGAGTGCCGCCAGTGGAAACATTGTCAATGCGGGAAGCACCTCTACCGACTGGTACAAACAGATTTTGCGAAATGGGTTTCAGCAAAATCATGGCCTGTCAATAAACGGGGGTACTGACAAATCAACCTACTATTTGAGTGCTGGTTACTATACCGATCAGGGGCTTGTGATTGACAACCAATACAAACGTTTCTCGATTCGGGCCAACAATGATTTCACCTTCAATAAGCACGTCAAGGTCGGCATATCGGCATCATACGCCAATGGTGATAACCAGATTGCAAATTTGGGGACGGCTTACAACAATGCGTACCGGGCGGCTCCAATCATCCAGTCAAAAGAGAACGGGAAATACGGCAATACATCTGTTTACCAGAATGTTGGTAATCCGTTATTAGATATTGAGAAGAACAACAACAAAGCATTGGACAACCGATTGATAGGTGCTGCCTATCTCGAAATCAAACCCGTTGAGTGGCTGACTTTCCGCAGCAATCTCGGTGGCGACTGGGTCAATCTGAATTCTCGGGAGTATAATTATCAGTTCAATAACGATACAACAACCTTTATCAATGCCGGTGGAAACCAGCGTAACCCAAATAGCAATCTGAAGTTTATTAACACCCGAACGTTTCACTGGACGTGGGATAATTTGGTGACGTTTAACAAGAAATTTGATAAGCACGCCCTAACCGTTCTGGTTGGTACAACCGCAGAGAAATACACTTTGACCAGTTTTACCGCGTTTCGGAAAGATGTACCAGCCGCACAAAACCTGTGGTATATAAATACCGGCAATGCCAATACATCGACCAATGATGGCTCTGGAGATCAGTACAATCGTAACTCTTACATCGGGCGCGTCAATTACAATTTCAACGACAAATATCTGTTTACAGCCACAATCCGGGCCGATGGTTCGTCGCGGTTTCCGGCGCAGAATCGCTGGGGTTATTTCCCCTCAGTGGGCGCGGGTTGGTTGATCTCGAATGAGTCCTTTATGGCTGGTCAGCAGGTTTTCGATATGCTGAAACTGCGAGCCAGTTGGGGCAAAGTCGGAAATGACCGAATCCCAACCGATGCCTACACGGTAACGGTAGCACCAAACTTAGCCTATCCATTTGGGGGCGGAATCGCTACGCCCGGTAGTGCCATTACGCAGATCAAAGACCCGAATGTAAAGTGGGAAACCACTGAAGAAGCTGATTTGGGAATCGAATTTACAGCCCTGAACGGGAGACTCACCGGAGAAGTAAACTACTACAATAAAAAGTCCCGCGACTTGTTAATCAATGTCAAAGTGCCGTCTGTGTCGGGTGATGCCGATGGCGTTGTTCTGACCAATGCTGCTTCTATTCAAAACCAGGGGCTGGAATTAACGTTGAACTGGCGGGGCAAAATAACGAACGATCTATCGTATCGCATTGGTGGTAATGCCACGCTCAATCAGAATAAGGTTATCGGTCTCAACGGCGGGCAACCCATTCTCGACGGTGGTATTGGCGCGAATCAGCAATACACCACCCGAACAGATAACGGACAACCTGTTGGAAGTTTCTACGTACTGCAGGTGCTGGGCGTTTTCCAGAATGATGCCGATATATCTAGTTACAAAAGCACTACCGGTCAGGTTATCCAGCCGTCGGCCAACCCCGGCGATTTCAAATATCAGGATACCAACGGCGATGGTAAAATTGATGATAACGACCGGGTGTACGCTGGCTCCTATCAGCCAAAAGCTTATTTCGGTCTGAATCTGGGTCTTACGTACAAGGGCTTCGACTTCAGTGTTGACTTCTATGGCAACGTGGGAAACCAGATCTATAATGGCAAACGAGCGTACCGCCAGAGTCAGTTGGATAACGTCGAGAAGTCAATGGCCTACAGTCGCTGGACCTCTTCTAACGGCTCACAAACAGAGCCAAGAGCCAATAGTGGAAACCTTCCGCCGTCTACCTACTTCATCGAATCAGGCAATTTTGCCCGGCTCAATAATGTATCATTAGGCTATCGTTTACCGGATGCGCTGGCGAAAAAAGCGGGGCTTAGCAGCGTTCGGGTTTTCGTAACGGGACAGAACTTATTTACCCTTAAGAAATACAGCGGTTTCACGGCCGAACTGCCCGGTTTCAACTCGACCAGCAGCGCCGGAATCGTAACAACGGGCAGCCCAACTACACAAGGAATCGAATTAAACGCCTATCCAACACCCAGCACCGTTGCGGTTGGACTAAATGTTGGTTTTTAACCTGACTCAACAAACACATGAAACGCAATACATTAATCGGTTTCGGCATAAGTTTCGCTGCCGTCTTAGTAACAGCTTCCTGCCAGAAAAGCTTCCTGGACGTACCGGTGCAGGGGCAGGCAACCACCGCTACAGACCCAAATCTGGCAACAAACCTGGTAACGGGTGTATATAACAGCTTGTATAACAGTGAAGCTTTTGGTGGCGATGGCGGTGATATTCATGGCATTAGCTTCATTGCCGCCACGAATATCATTTCTGATGATGCCGATAAAGGCAGCTTTGATTCTGACCAGCCGAGTCTGAAGGATATTGATAATTTCACCACGACGCCAACTAACAATTTTGTAGCGGCCCTCTGGAACGGGTATTACAGCGGCATTTCCAGAGCGAATCAGGCATTAGCGGCTTTATCCACGTCCTCTCTGGATGTGGCCACCAAGAATCAGTTAATGGGCGAAGTGCGGTTCATTCGCGGCTACTACTACTTCAATTTAGTACGCTTCTTTGGCAAGGTGCCCAAAGTAATTCGAGTGCCGAAAGACGCACAGGACGCCAATACCGATCCCGCTTTCCAAACACGTGCCTCCGTCGATACGATTTATAGCGTCATCACGCAGGATTTGCAATTTGCGATCAACAATTTGCCCATTCGAGCGAAGTCGGCGGTGGGTCATGCAAATCAAGGAGCCGCTCAGGCACTGTTAGCTAAAACCTATTTGTATCGCAAAAACTGGCAGCAGGCACAGGCCCTTACTCAGGAAGTTATCAATTCCGGGCAGTATTCGCTGGTGCCTGATTACACCACTATTTGGCGGTATGCAGGCAATAACAATACCGAATCCATTTTCGAAACCCAGAGCGGCACGTTCAATAATGGCGATATAGCCGTTGGCGGCTATTCCACCTGGCAGGGACCGCGTGTGGGCGGCAAAGGGGGCTGGACCGACTTAGGCTTCGGTTTCGACACGCCCAGCCCAGATTTGGTAAACGCCTACGAGCCGGGTGATAAGCGTAAATCCTCCACCATTATTTCCGTCGACAATAGTGGAAAACATGTTGGCACCGTCCTATACGACGGCTTTCGGATACCCAGCGCCGATTCTGTACAGAGTCTCTATTATAACTACAAAGCCTACGCCAGTGAGAATCCAAGCGTAGAACCGTATTTGGGCAACCGAGATAAAAAACAGAAAAATGTTCGGCTTCTGCGCTATGCTGATGTACTGCTTATAAATGCCGAAGCGGCCAATGAATTGGGCCAATCGGGAGCCGCAGTCAATTACCTGAATATGATACGTGCCCGCGCCGGACTGGCCGCGACAAAAGCAGCCTCGCAGACAGATGTTCGCACGGCTATCTGGAAAGAGCGCCGGATCGAACTGGCAATGGAACACGATCGCTTTTTCGACTTAGTACGAACAGGCCGAGCGGCTCAGGTTATGATGGCTGCCGGAAAAAATTTCGTAGCGGGCAAAAATGAGGTATTGCCCATACCGAGTTTGCAAATCCAACTGAGTAATAATCAACTGGATCAGAATCCCGGCTATTGATATGTTCTGGCCAGCATGACAAATAAACAACCAAGTCTTTTACGATTATCAATTCAACAAATCCCAAGTACAATTAAAACCAATATATCATGAAAACAAGTCAAATCTCAGCGTGGATAGTAGCTGGCGTAGTAATGAGTACTGCGTTTACCGCCTGCAAAAAAAGTGACGATGTTGCCTCCTTGCCATCTATTGGTGGCTACAATACTTCAAATGATGTCTCGCCTACGAACCTGTTGGCTCACTGGACTTTTGAAGGGACTCAGAACGAACTAGTTTCCAATACAGCGCCTACAAAGACCTATGGTACTGTTAGTTATACGACGAGTCTTACAGCAGGTGCGGGACAAGCCCTCAATCTTACTGCGGGAACCGTTGTATATCCTACTATTGCCAAGCTCAATACGGCTGATGCCCTGGGAAGTTATACCTTAAGTATGTGGGTAAATGTTAAGAACAACAAAACCGCTTTTACGTCTTTTTTTGGACTATTTCCGACGGCTGTTGGTGAGGCTTTCGGCAATTTGAGTGCTGGTGCAGAAACAGGCCAGTTTGCTCCGAGTGCTACTCCTGATACGCTGGTGCTAAAGGCAAACTATAAGTCATTGATGCCAGATGGCAGCTTTAATGGACAGGATAACCGACCTGATCCAAAAGGCACCCCCCCAGTTGGCGTATTTAAAGGAGCAGGCGTATGGAGTCACTTTGTTATCAGATTTGACCCCACCACTCACCTATTGCAAGTATTTGGCAATGGGCAATCTATAGGAGCTTATGACAATAGAGGTGTCAACACAGTGGCTCTCAATATGGTGACCCCATGTCAGGCAATAATTGGAAGCCTGGCAAGTTCAGATATCGGATTTGCAAACGCGGGCGTTTTGCCGTCTTATACCGCAAAGGGCACTTTCGCGATTGACAATATAAGAGTGTACAATAAGCCTTTATCCGATACGGATATAAGTGCTCTTTACAATTTAGAGTTAGCAGGTCGATAAGGTAAGAAAGTCCAAAATAAGGGGCTGTTTTCCAGCGGAGAACAGCCCCTATTAGTAACGTTTTGAAAAACTCAATGAATACGACGAAAACAATACTCTTTCTCCTTCTGGTGGTTACGGGATTAGCCTGTAAAACGAAGCAGGATGTTGAACCACCCGAGACGTTTGGTTACCACACAGTACAGGTAGATGGACAGGCATCGGCGAACATGAGCTTTCGAAATGTCGGCACCAAACCGATTATTACGGTATCGTTTTCGGCTCCGGTTCAGAAAGAATCGGCGGCAATGACCATTAAACTTACCCAGAAAACCAACGCTACAGTTGTGCCGCTGACGTATACGTTTTCCGGTAATGACACCATCGTTACGTTGACACCCCAAAGCCCACTTAGTCCGCTTACAGCTTACACTGTTGAGGTATCCCCCACCCTGACATCACAGCGCAATACAGTACTAAACTCGACTGTAACCGCCAGCTTAATTACCGCGCTCGACAGCACCGATAAGTTTCCGCGTATGAGCGATTCACTCTTACTGGATTTAGTACAAAAACAAACATTTAAGTACTTCTGGGACTTTGGACATCCAATTTCCGGCATGGCTCGCGAACGCAATTCATCGGGCGATGTCGTTACGTCGGGTGGTACCGGTTTCGGGGTTATGTCTGTTCTGGTGGCGGTAAACCGAAACTTTATTACCCGTCAGGATGGGTTGGCTCGGCTTACGAAAATTGCCAATTTCCTGACCAATAACGCCAAACGCTATCATGGTGCTTTCCCGCACTGGCTGAATGGGGCTACGGGTGCAACCGTTCCGTTTAGTGCTAAAGACGACGGAGCCGACCTTGTCGAAACCTCATACCTGATGCAGGGTTTACTTACGGCCCGACAGTATTTTAACAGTTCGACCAGCACCGACGAAATTGCGCTACGACAGTCGATCAACGCCCTTTGGGATGGTGTAGAATGGAACTGGTTTACAAAAAGCGGTGCCGAAACGAATCTGTATTGGCATTGGTCTCCCAATTTTAATTGGGATATGAATCAGCCAATTCGCGGCTGGAATGAAGCGCTTATAACCTATGTGCTGGCGGCTTCGTCGAACACAAGTGCGATTCCAAAAACCGTGTATGACATTAGCTGGGCGCAGAACGGCAAAATGGCGAATGGCAACAGTTATTATGGCATCAAACTTCCGTTAGGACCCGCGTATGGCGGCCCATTATTCTTCTCGCAATATTCTTTCTTAGGCATTAATCCGCATAATTTGACCGATGCCTATGCTGATTACTGGCAACAGAATACTGCCCATTCGCAGATTAATTACACGTATTGCAAAACCAACCCAAAACAGTTTAGTGGCTACAGTTCTGATTGTTGGGGATTAACCGCCAGCGACGAGCAAAACGGCTACTCAGCTCACGAACCCAACAACGACAACGGCACCATTTCGCCAACGGCGGCTTTAGCATCCATGCCGTATACACCTACAGAATCAATGCAGGCGTTGCGTTTTTTCTATTACAAGCTGGGCAATAAAATCTGGAAAGATCAGGGGTTTGTGGATGCCTTCAACCTAACCAATATCTGGTTTGCCGACTCCTACTTAGCCATTGATCCGGGCCCAATTATTGTCATGATCGAAAATCAACGGTCGCAGTTGCTCTGGAAATTATTCATGAGCTGCCCCGAAGTCAAAAAAGGGATGAAAAATCTGGGTTTCCAAAGCCCGAATCTGAATTGATTTCTATCATTCCAACAGGTGTCATTCCGACCGGTCCGCCGGTGCGGAATGACAAAAATTAAACTCGTCCGATGAAAACAATTCTCTTCTTTTTCTTAAGTCTCAGCATTTGCTTTGCCCAATCGAACCAAGCGCATAAATTCACAAAAGCAGACAACGCCTTCTTAGACAGTTTGCAACGCGATACGTTCCGATATTTTTGGGATACCGCTAACCCAGAAAATGGACTCGTACCGGATCGGGCACCAACTCCTTCATTTGCCAGTATTGCCGCCGTGGGTTTCGGATTAACTGCCTATTTAGTCGGCGTTGAACGAGGCTACATTACGCGCATTCAGGCCGCTGACCGCACCTTGAAAACACTGCGTTTTTTTGCACAGGCTCCCCAATCCAACAAAACAACGGGCGTGACGGGCTACAAAGGCTTTTTCTATCATTTTCTGGATATGAAAACGGGCGAGCGGTTCAAGGAGGTGGAATTGTCCACCATTGACACAGCCCTTTTACTGGGTGGAATATTGAGCGCCCAAACGTATTTCGATAAAAATACGCCTGCTGAAACTGAAATCAGAAAGCTTGCCGAACAGATTTATGGCCGCGCTGACTGGACCTGGATTCAGTCGCGCAACGGTCCAGCGTCCCAGTCGCTGATATCGATGGGCTGGCATCCCGAAAAAGGATTTATCGACGCTGACTGGAAAGGCTACAACGAAGCAATGCTGTTATATGTACTAGCCCTCGGCTCGTCCACGCATCCGGTGGGTACTGACGTGTGGCCCGCCTGGACGAAAAACTACGACTGGGCGACTTTTCAGGGCCAATCTCATGTAAATTTCGACCCATTATTCGGGCATCAATATTCCCATGTCTGGATTGATTTTCGCGGTATCAAGGATAAATACATACAAGAAAAGGGTCTTGATTACGCCGAAAATTCGCGCCGGGCAACCTACGCGAACCGAGCTTACTGCATGGAAAATTCAGCCAAGTGGCAAGATTACAGTACTACAATCTGGGGCTTGACCGCCTGCGATGGTCCTAAAGACACAACGGTGGCAAGCCGTAACTTCTTCTCGTACCGGGCACGGGGAGCCGCTATTCAGCAGATTGTTGATGATGGCACGATTGCGCCAACGGCTGCGGGTGGTTCGCTGGCGTTCGCGCCAGAAATCTGCTTACCGGCTTTACAGGCCATGAAGGCTAAATACGGCGCTAAACTGTATGGTCAATATGGCTTTCGCGACGCCTTCAACCCAACCTATCGCTATCCATCTGCCTTTGCCAACGGGTCTACAGCTAATGGATGGTTCGATATAGATTATCTTGGTATTGATCAGGGACCGATTCTATTAATGACCGAAAACGCTCGAACGAACTTCGTCTGGAGTTTAATGAAACGTAACCCGCACATTCGCAAAGGGTTAGAACGTGCCGGATTTACGGGTGGATGGCTGAAGAAGTAATTTTTGTCATGCTGACGAAGGAAGCATCTGCTCCGGCGACCCGATTAAAGCAGCCCACCGAAGATGCTTCCTGCGTCAGCATGACAAAAACTCAATCTAACCTATTTTCACTGTGTCAATTTATCCTGAACACGGTTTCACAGCTACTGCCGCTCTCCCACCAGATTAAGCATGAATGCATATTCCAGCGCGATTTCTTTTAACGCCTGGAACCGGCCCGATGCGCCACCGTGTCCCGCTTCCATATTCGTATGAAGTAAAAGTTGATTTTTGTCTGTCTTCATTGCCCGAAGTTTGGCAACCCATTTAGCGGGTTCCCAATACTGCACTTGTGAATCGTGCAAACCAGTGGTCACAAGCAAATTCGGGTAGGCTTTCTTCTCCACATTATCGTAGGGCGAGTACGATAGCATGTAGTCGTAATATTCTTTGTTTTTCGGATTTCCCCACTCGTCAAACTCGCCCGTCGTTAGCGGAATACTTTCGTCGAGCATCGTTGTCACGACATCTACAAACGGTACGGCGGCCACCACACCCCGATACAACTGCGGAGCCTGATTAACGACGGCTCCCATAAGCAGACCACCCGCACTGCCGCCCATCGCAAAGAGCTTATCAGTACTGGTATATTTATTTTTGATGAGATATTCCGATACGTCCACGAAGTCGTTGAATGTATTTTTCTTTTTCAGCATTTTACCGTCCTCATACCACCGGCGACCCATTTCCTGTCCACCTCGAATGTGCGCTATGGCGAAAATAAAGCCCCGGTCGAGCAGGCTCAAGCGCGTAGAGCTAAAGCCAGGATCGGTTGAGTAGCCGTACGAGCCGTAGGAATATTGCAGCAACGGAGCCGAACCATCTTTCTTTGTGCCTTTGCGGTAAACCAGCGAAACCGGCACCTTTACCCCGTCGCGGGCGGTGGCATAAAATCGCTCCGAGACATAATTATTCTTATCAAAACCGCCCAGTACTTCTTGTTGCTTTTTAAGCACTTTCGCCTTCGTATCCATATTATAATCGAAGGTCGAGTTGGGCGTTGTTAGCGACGAATAACTGTAGCGGAGAATATTCGTGTTGAAATCAGGATTGTAACCAATGCCCGCAACATAGGCCGGTTCGCCAAAATCAAGGTATTCATCTGTTTTAGCCGACCCGCCGACCCGTTGCTGACTTATGACCCGGATGCTGGTCAGGCCGGCCTTGCGTTCACCCAGCACGAGTTGATTGGCAAATACGTCCATATTCGCCAGATAAACGTCTGGCCGGTGGGCAATTACTTCTTTCCAAGCCCCACGGTCGGCCGTTTTACCTTCAGGCACTTCCATCAATCGGAAGTTTTCGGCCTTCCAATTGGTACGAACATAAAACTTGTCTTTATAATGGACAAGTTCATACTCGTGCCCTTTCTCACGCGGCAGAAAAGTCACAAAATTGCCTAACGGTTTGCTGGCCTCCAGCAATTGACTTTCGGTTGATACACCATTATGGTCGGAACTGATCTCGATGTATTTTTTTGATTTCGAGCGACCCAATCCCATGTAAAATTGATTGTCTTTTTCTTCATAAACCAGCACATCGGCCTTCGAATCAGTCCCTAAAACGTGCCGATACACCTGATAGCCAAGCAGCGTTTGCGGATCTTTTTTAATATAGAACAGCGTCTTGTTATCGGCTGCCCAGGCAAAACTGCCCGCTTCGGTATTTGGGATGGCTTCGGGGTAAATCTTGCCGGTTTTCAGGTTTTTCACCCGCAATGTATACAGCCGCCGACTGACTGTATCGTCAGCAAAAATGGCTAGTTCGTCATTATCCGATACCTCAAAACCGCCAATTTGGTAATAGTTATGGCCTTTCGCCATTGCATTCCCATCAAACATGATTTCTTCGACACCTGCCAGCGACCCTTTTTTTCGGCAGTAAATAGGGTATTCACCCCCAGTAACATACCGCGTGTAATAGTAATAGTTACCTTCTTTGTAAGGCACTGATTCGTCCTGCTGTTTAATGCGCCCTTTCATTTCCTCAAACAACTTGGTTTGCAAGTCTTTAACCGGCGCCAGCACTTGGTCGAGGTACGTATTTTCGGCGTTCAGGTAGTTTATTACCTCAGGGTTTTCCCGTTCGTTGAGGTAATAATAATTATCTACGCGTTTGTGGCCATTGGTAGTGAGCTCTTTAGGTTTTATACCTGCTTTGGGTGCCTCACTAAAGGGTGGTGCGGGAGTTTGTGCCTGAGTCATGCTGTATAGCGTGAGTGTGGTGATAAGAGAAAAACACGTTCGTTTCATAACGGTTCGTCGTTGTGGTTCGTTTCGGAAGTTTGTCTGTAAAAATAAGGGTTTGCCCCATCTTTGCGCCGACGAAACCTATAAGGTTTCAAAAAGCTTATAGGTTTGCTATGCTCGAACTCGTGGTTGCCCATTACACCGAAAACCTGAACTGGCTGCGAAATCTGCCTAATGGTCTAAACACAACGGTATACACCAAAGGCCTCGATAGTTCAGTCGAACATAGTATTATTCCCTTACCCAATGTGGGGCGCGAAGCGCATACTTATTTGCACCACATCGTCAGTCGATACGATTCGCTGGCCGAATGGACGGTTTTCTGTCAGGGAAAACCATTCGACCACGCCTATGATTTTAAGAAAACACTGCGCGAGTTTGTTACCAATCCATCCACTAGTATCAGTCCAACTGGCTTCCGCTGGCTTGGCCACCTGATCGACACAGACGACAATCAGGGCAACCGACTTTTTCAGCCCTGGAGCAAAAATGAGGATGGACGCGAGCTTGATTTACGCGGTTTTCATCAAGCGCTGTTCAATACGGATGGGCCCGATTTTTATACATTCGTGCTGGGCGCTCAATTCGCCATCCATCGCAACCTTTTGCGCCAGAAACCCGTATCTTTCTACAAACGGGCGCTGGATGTTTCGATAGCTTTTCCAGACGCAGCTCACTGTTTCGAACGAAGTTGGGATCGTGTTTTTGGGACAACAGGCATTGACCCTAACTGGCTGGATGGACGGCTGACGGTTCGACTGAAACCAATGAAACACCAACAAGCAGATGACAATAAATCTTGACATACCATTTGCGCTCTTTAACAATTAAGTGGGCGATACCTTTAGATAGAAATAAATCGAAAACAGCGTTATAAGCGTAGATTACCTAAATTATTTCGCAAACTGGCCGAACGCTTTCGTAAGACTTTGCGTCTAATCTTCGACATCGAAAATCAGCGGTCCTTTTTGTATATTTAACCAGAAATTCTACCACCCATTTTATCATGGCCCGCACATTTTACGTGCCTCGCTTTCGGCTCGTGCTGTTCTGTATCGGTACTGCCGGTACATTGACCGCTTTTTACCCTGACAAACTTTCATTTCGGAAGGCATTTACCCGCATTAATCACGAGGTAAGCGAACACAGTCGAGCCTATGAAACCCTTAACGATGCTTCGCAACGGGTAGGTCACCGCCTAACGGGTAGCCCTAATGGCACCCGCGCAGAAACCTATGCCTTCGACTTACTCTCGTCTTATGGATTCAAGGAAATTCGCTATGAACCGTTTGAAGTAGAAGCCTGGATGCGTGACACCGTTACACTGGCCGTTGTACCGCATAAAAGCGATAATTTTCGCGATGTTCCGGTGGTAGCGCTTGCCCACTCGCCTGTTGAAGCGCATGTGCAAGGCGAAATTATTGATGTGGGCAACGGGTTGGAGGGTGACTTTGCGGCCTTGAAAAATAACCTAAAGGGAAAAGTAGCTCTGGTAAATATTGGTCTGGCCGCTCCAACAAAAGGAGCAAGAAACCTTCATCGCTCCGAAAAAACCGCTCTGGCTATTCAATATGGAGCTTCAGGCGTCATAATGGTTAATCTGGTACCAGGCAACGTATTGCTGACAGGTACAGCGTCTGTAACGGGCAAGTTGATTTCAATTCCATCGGTTTGCATCTCGCTTGAAAGCGGCCAGGCACTCCGGGCCTGGATGCAGGATGAACATGAAAAACTCCATGCCCAGATTGATATGACGAATACGAGCCGTAAAATACGTGCTCGAAACATAGTCGCAACGTTACCCGGCTCTAAATATCCCGAAGAAAAAATCATTGTCGGCGGTCATTTGGATTCCTGGGACCTGGCCACTGGCGCCATTGACAATGGCATCGGTTCATTTGCGATTATGGATATTGCCCGTACCTTCAAAGCATTAAAATTAAAACCGAAACGAACGATTGAGTTTGTCCTGTTTATGGGTGAAGAACAGGGTTTGCTCGGCTCGCGAGCTATGGTCGAGGCCTTAAAAAAGTCGGGGCAGCTGGATAAGGTGCGCTATATGATGAATCTCGATATGACCAACGACCCAACTGGCTTAAACGCCTTTGGCCGGACTGACATGGTTGCCTTCCTGAACACGATTGGTGAAACGATGAAAGAAATCGAACCGGCATTTGCCAATCAAATGGAAAATCAGGCCGGTCTCCACTCCGACCATCAGCCGTTTATGCTCGAAGGCGTTCCGGTAGTGGGCATGAATGGGCACCTCGCCAAAGAGGTACTTGATTGTTACCACGCTAACTGCGACCGTATTAACCTTGTTAACATTGACCAGTTAAAAAATACCGTTCGCTATTCAACTATGCTACTCTACGCGCTGGCTGATGTTGACGATATTCCAACCCGTCGCCAGACAGATACTCAGACCCGCGATTACCTGGTGACCCAAGGCTTACGTACGCCCTTGCAAATTGCCAATGAATGGCGGTGGAAAGAGTAAGTAGCCCGATTTTTTTGCAAAATTTAGCCGATGCCGGGCGGGACCCGTGACGATGATTTTGTTTCTTTGTAGTATCATCGCATCCTAACCCATTATGGCTACGAATACCTTCCGGCAACCTGAGCGGATAGCCAAGCAGAAGAAACAAAAGCGTAAGCTCAAAATAGCCTCCTGGCTTAATGATTTCATTGGCTTAGACCGCCTTTTTGGGGAGGACAACGCTTGGCCAATTCAACATATCGACCGCATTCTGTGGGTCACGTTTCTGCTCATTTTTTACATTGGCCTGAATCACAATGCCGAACGATTGGTTCGGCGGATTCAGCGCACAAAAAGCCAGGTCGACGAATTACGCTCTCAGTTTACCGTTCTACAGGCCGATTTCAATAAAAGCGGTAAACAGTCCGAAATTAGCAAGCGCGTGGCAACCCTCGGCCTCGCCGATAGCCAAACTCCACCCCATAAAATTGTTGTCAAGACCGATGAACATTAAGCAAGGCATCATTCAACGGGCGAATCACGTCTTTTATATAGTTATTGTTCTGGCGATCTGCGCGATACTGAAGCTCGTATCTGTACAGTATTTTCAGAAAGATTTAAAGGGCAAATTCTGGCGTGAGCGTGTAGCGTCAATGCTCATTAAACGGGATACAATCCGGGCTATGCGGGGAAATATTTATGCGAATGATGGCAGTTTATTAGCGACATCCTTACCAACGTACGTAGTTGGCTTAGATCCAACAATGGCTAAGCAAGACTATTTTAATAAAAAAGTAGACTCACTCGGCCTATTGCTTGCTCAAATTTACCGGGATAAATCCCCCCGTGACTACACGGATATTGTGCGCGATGCCCGCGCGCGTAGACATCAGTATGTACTGCTCAACCATCGGCGCGTAACATTTCAGGAGCGGCAGAAAATGCTTAAATGGCCGTTTTTTCGCTCGTCGGCAAAGGTGGCCGCACGGGGTGGTGTATTACGCCCCTATTATGAACGCTACCACCCGTACGCCCAAATGGCCGAACGTACCATTGGTAATCTTAATGCCCAAACAGGCCGGGGCCTAATTGGACTGGAAGCTAGTTTTCAGCCTGCACTGGCTGGTAAAAATGCCGTTGGTCTGGTTGAAGTATTGTCAGGTGGGGTGCGAAAGCCCGTTAATGATGGACCCGATATGAAGCCAGAACCGGGCATGGACCTCTACACGACTATCGATGTCAATTACCAGGACATGGCCGAATCGGCACTTCGCACAACCCTCGAAAAATACGATGCCGCTAAAGGGTGCGTCATCGTGATGGAAGTAGCTACCGGCGAAATCCGGGCAATGGCTAACCTGACCAGAGTGGCCAGTAAAGACGGGACAAGTCGTTATGTTGAGAATTTCAACCATGCGTTGGCGGGCCGCACCGATCCTGGCTCAACATTTAAGCTAGCCACAATGATGGCGCTGATGGAAGAAAAGGCTATTTCACTCAACCAGATCGTTGAAACAGGGCAACATGCGGTTCGATACAATGGACTTCAAATTGTCGATTCCAATGGCGGAGGATCAGGCACGCTCACGGCACGGCAAGTTTTCGAGAAATCATCAAACATCGGCACTCATTTGCTGATGCGCAGTTACTTCTACAAACGCCCTGATTTGTATTGCCAGTACCTGCGTAAATTTCACCTGACACAACCCACTGGTATTCATATGAAAGGGGAAGCTATTCCGGTGGTTCGAAACCCCGACATGAAAGGCTGGAGCAAAGTATCACTGACCTCCATGTCATATGGGTATGAAATGCAGATTACACCCCTCCAAATGCTGGCTTTCTATAACGCCGTAGCGAACGATGGTCGCTGGGTCCGACCGGTGCTGGTCAAGCAAATTAAACTGGCTGATGAGTTAATTGAGGACAACAAGCCATACATAGCCTCTGAACCTATTTGCAAGCCAGAAACGGCCCGCAAGGCACAAGAGTTGTTACGGGGCGTGGTTGAGCATGGCACCGCCAAACATATTAACACCTTGCATTATGCGATTGCGGGCAAAACCGGCACGGCTCAGAAAATCGTCAATGGACAATACCAGCGCGGCCGTTATTATACCTCATTCATTGGTTATTTTCCGGCCAATAACCCTAAATACAGCATGATTGCCGTCGTTGATAATCCTCAACAGGGCGAAAATAAAGGCAGTTTGTATGCAGGAGCCGTATCTGCACCGATATTTAAGGCTGTGGCCGACCGAATTGTGGCCTATGACTATCAGATGAATGCGCCCCTTCGGGCCAATACATCCCGGCCAGGCTCATCAACAAATTTGGTGGCCGGTTATGCCGGTGATTTGCATACGATTAGTTCGAGCCTGAATATCACGAATGAACCATCGACTGAAGGCTGGGTTGAAACGACATCAAACGGCCATTGGAAAGCGCGTTCAACCCGCTCCGACCGAGTACCCGACGTGCGTGGTCTGACGTTGCGTGATGCCCTTTTTCTGCTCGAAAACCGAGGCTTCCGGGTTCTGGTTGAAGGACGGGGTAAGGTAAAAGAGCAGTCTGTAGCACCAGGAACCGGCACCGTAATAGTGGGAGGTAAAGTCATAACATTAACGCTCGGATAAAGAAAGATAAATTAGGCAATCACGCCCCTAACTCGTTTTTTTGCAGCCGAATGAACCATTCGTTCGTTCAACCCACGAATGCAGCTTAAAGACCTTTTCTATAAAATTCCTCTCCTGGCTACGTCTGGTAGTATGGAAACCGATGTAACGAGTCTGACAATGGACTCGCGTAAAGTCGGGCCGGATAGTTTATTCATCGCAGTTCGTGGTACGCTTGCCGACGGCCATGCTTATATTGAAACAGCCATTCGGCAGGGCGCTACAGCTATAGTATGCGAAGAACTTCCGGCAGAAACGAATCCAAATATAGCCTATATTCGGGTGCAGGATTCGGCTCGGGCAATGGGCTTGGTAGCCGCTAACTTTTACGATCAACCCTCCCGAAAACTTAAACTCGTAGGTATAACAGGCACGAATGGTAAAACATCCGTAGCCACGCTTCTCTTCCGATTATTCCGCTCATTGGGCTACCGTTGTGGATTGCTATCGACGGTTCAGAATCAGATTGATGATGAGGTGATAGCAGCCACCCACACAACCCCCGATGTCATTACGACAAACCAATTGCTGACGAAGATGTTGGCACACGGTTGTACGCACGTGTTTATGGAAGTCAGCTCGCATGCGGTGGTACAGGAACGTATTTCAGGCTTGTCGTTTGTTGGTGGTATTTTCACCAATATCACCCACGACCATCTGGATTTTCACGGCACCTTCGATAACTATATTCGGGCAAAAAAAGGATTCTTCGACCAACTCCCGGCATCGGCCTTTGCCCTGACTAACGTGGATGATAAGCGTGGATTGGTCATGCTCCAGAATACAGCCGCCCGTAAGGAAACTTATTCGCTCCAAACACTGGCTACGTTTAAAGGTAAGATCATTGCCGATAGCCTGTTTGGCCTAAACATGTTTATCGACGATCGTGAAGTATGGTTCAAACTCATTGGCCGCTTCAACGCCTATAACCTTCTCAGTGTGTACGGTACAGCCGTATTATTGGGCGAAGATCCGGCCGAAGCCTTGACATTACTATCAGGGATTACGCCCCCGCCCGGCCGGTTTGAGCAGGTCGTTTCAGACAGTAAAATTGTGGGTATTGTTGACTATGCGCATACGCCCGATGCCCTGCAAAATGTCCTGGAAACGATCAACGATCTGCGCTACAACGACGAACAGGATTACCTGCCACAGATTATTACGGTGGTAGGTTGTGGGGGCAACCGGGACGTTACGAAACGGCCAATCATGGCCGATATAGCCTGCCGACTAAGTAACCACGTCATTTTGACTTCAGACAATCCACGCAACGAAGACCCGATGGCCATTCTGGAGCAGATGCAGGCCGGGGTTTCGCCGGTTGATGTCAAGAAAATGATAATGATTGAAGACCGGCACGAAGCCATTCGGCAGGCCGTTGCTATGGCTCGGCCGCATGATATTATTCTGGTTGCCGGGAAGGGGCACGAAACCTATCAGGAGATAAAGGGCATTAAATACGACTTCGATGATCGGGTAGTCTTGCGGGAGGCTTTCTCAGAACGTTGAAATCAGTAACTTTGGCCTGATTTAAAGAGTGAAAAAGCGAAAGAGTGAAAGAGCGATGCCACTGCTTCAGTGTTCGGGTCTGAAATCCTTTCTCCACTAAGGCGATTTGGCCTCTCACTCTTTCACTCTTTCGCTCTCTCACAATGCTCTATTACCTTTTTCAGTTTCTTGACGAACGCTACAATTTCCCCGGTGCGGGGGTTTTTCAATATATTTCATTCCGCGCACTTGGAGCCGTTATAACGTCACTGCTCATCGCAGCTATTTTTGGTCGGCGTATAATTGACACCCTACGCAACCTGCAAATTGGCGAGTCAATCCGTGACCTAGGTCTGGAAGGCCAAATGCAGAAACGAGGTACGCCTACCATGGGGGGCTTTATTATTTTGGCTTCACTGCTGATTCCAGCACTGTTGTTCGCCAAACTTTCTAACGTATACGTTATACTGGCACTCGTTTCTACTGTCTGGACAGGTTTAATTGGCTTTCTGGACGATTACATAAAAGTTTTCAAGAAGAATAAAGAAGGGCTGGAAGGAAAATTTAAAGTCGTTGGCCAAGTCGGCCTAGGGCTGATTGTAGGCCTGACACTTTTTTTCAATAACTACGTTAAAATTCGGGTGTATGCCCCTCGCCTGCTCAGCACGTCTACTGTGCCTGATGTCTATACTGACATCAAGTCAACGCTGACGACAGTACCTTTCATCAAGAACAACGACTTTGACTACAGCTCTCTCCTATTCGGCTTTTTACCAGACAGTTATACATGGATTGTGTATGTACTGATCTGTATTTTTATTATTACAGCCGTTTCCAACGGGGCCAATATTACAGATGGTATCGACGGACTGGCGGCCGGAACTTCCGTTATTATTGGCCTTACAATAGGCGTACTTGCCTATTTGTCGAGCAACAAAATTATTTCGCAGTATCTAAACATCATGTACATTCCCAACTCGGGTGAATTGGTGATTTTCTGCGCTGCTTTCGTTGGAGCCTGTGTTGGTTTTTTATGGTACAATTCCTATCCGGCGCAGGTATTCATGGGCGACACGGGCAGTTTGATGCTGGGGGGGGTTATTGCCGTGTTATTTCTGGCTATTCGCAAGGAGTTAATGATTCCTATAATCTGCGGCATTTTCCTAATCGAATTAGTGTCAGTAATTATGCAGGTAAGCTACTTTAAGTACACAAAACGCAAGTATGGTGAGGGTAGGCGAATCTTCCTGATGTCACCCTTGCACCACCATTTTCAGAAGAAAGGTTACCATGAAGCCAAACTCGTAACACGCTTCTGGATCGTCGGTATTATTCTTGCCGTGCTGGCCTTAGCTACCCTGAAGTTGCGGTAGGTATGATTTCTCATTATCCCCTTGTTTTTCAGCCTAATACCGCCTATATTTGCACTCCCGTTTCAGGACGGGCCTGTTTTTTATGCAGGTAAGTATTTATAAATCAAACAATTAGTCTCCATAACAGTGAATACGCTCAGTTACAAAACCATCTCTGCCAACAAAGAAACGGTGCAGAAGGAATGGATTGTGGTTGACGCTCAGGGTGAGGTGCTTGGTCGGCTGGCCAGCCAAATCGCACGCCTGATTCGCGGCAAACACAAAACCAACTTCACTCCACACGTTGACTGTGGAGATAACGTGATTGTCATCAATGCCGATAAGGTTCGCCTGACTGGTGCTAAGATGACCGACAAAGTTTACGTCCGCCACACGGGTTATCCCGGCGGTCAACGGTTCGCATCGCCCCGGTTGATGCTGGAAAAACACCCCGAGCGCATTATCGAACACGCCGTAAAAGGTATGTTGCCGAAAAATCGGCTTGGTCGGCGGTTATACACCAACCTGTACGTTTACGCTGGTGGGCAACACCCGCACGAGGCTCAGCAACCCACAGCAGTTAAATTCTAAGTCATAATGGATCGTATTAATACCATTGGCCGCCGTAAAACTGCCATCTCCCGCATCTACATGTCGGCGGGCAGCGGAGCCATCTCGGTGAACGGAAAAGATTACAAACAGTATTTTCCTACCGAAGTCCTGCAAATCATTCTAAACCAGCCGTTTGCAACCGTTAACGGTGTGGGTGGTTACGACGTAAAAGTGAACGTTCGCGGTGGTGGTGTGGCTGGTCAGGCCGAAGCTACCCGTATGGCAATTGCCCGTGCGCTTGTCGAGATGAATGCTGAATTCCGTCCGGCCCTCAAGAAAGAAGGGTTCTTAACCCGGGATTCACGTATGGTTGAACGTAAAAAGCCAGGTCGGAAAAAAGCCCGTCGTCGCTTCCAGTTCTCAAAACGTTAATCTTTTATTGTATAATGAGCAATGTATAGTGTATAAAGTCTGCGACTCAATTATCCATTTTACATTTACCATTATTCATTTATTTAAGTCCAGACTGCCCTTAGATGATGCCGACGGGTGGTGCTGCGTATTTTTCATAACAATCATTTTTCAATTCGGAAATGGCACAAATTGAATATAAAGACCTCTTAGACGCTGGTGTGCATTTTGGCCACCTTACGCGTAAGTGGGATCCCCGAATGGCTCCATATATTTTCATGGAGAAGAACGGCATCCATATTATTGACCTTAACAAAACGGTTGCTGCGCTGGAAGAAGCATCGAATGCCATTAAAGGTATCGTTCGCTCAGGCCGGAAAGTGATGTTTGTCGCAACGAAGAAACAGGCACAGGAGATCGTTTCGGAAGAAGCGCGTCGCTTGAAAATGCCTTATGTAACGGACCGCTGGCAGGGCGGGATGTTGACGAACTTCGCTACGATCCGCAAATCGCTGAAGAAAATGCAAACGCTGGATAAAATGCTGAAAGACGAGGAGACCGTCAAGAGCATTGCTAAGCGTGAGCGTTTAACGCGTAGCCGTGATAAAGAAAAACTGGAACGTGTACTTGGCGGTATTGCCGATTTGACTCGTTTGCCAGCTGCTCTGTTCATTGTTGATGTGAAGCGCGAACACATTGCTGTTGCTGAAGCTCACCGTTTGGGCATTCCCGTATTTGCTATGTGCGATACGAACTCGAATCCCGAAGAAGTTGACTTCGCTATTCCAGCTAATGATGATGCCTATAAGTCGATTTCCCTAATTACGCTTGCCATCGGTAAGGCCATCGAAGAAGGCCTTATGGAGCGCAAGCAGGATAAAGACGATCAGCGCGTTCAGGAAGAAGAAGAAGCTAAGCGCACTGAAGATATCGCTCAGGCTAAGGCCGAAGGCGAAACTCAGCCCGAAGCGGAAACTACTCCAGCCGTAGTTGCTGAAGGCGAACAGGAAGCATAAAGAAAACGGCCCTTCGGCCAGTGCGGTTGAAAATTATAGCGTTGTAAAGTTCTTGTCAAAGGGCAAAAGATTTACAGCCATAAATGATAAACCGCTACGGCGAACCGTTTATTATCAAAATGGAATAGCCCGTAGCCAGCCGCTATGGGCTATTCCATTTCAACTCTAATTACTTGATTACCAAATATTTTTTGGCAATTTAAATCGACAACCACCTTTTATTATGGCAATTACTGCTGCTGACGTAAATAAACTTCGGCAAGAGACCGGAGCCGGCATGATGGACTGTAAAAAAGCCCTCACCGAAGCCGATGGCGATTTTGAAAAAGCAAAAGAGATTCTGCGTAAGCAGGGTCAGAAAATAGCCGACAAACGGGCTGATAATGCAACAGCCGAAGGTATTGTATTGGCGCATGTTAGTCCAGACGGTACAAAAGGCAAAGTAATATCATTAGCCTGCGAAACCGAGCCTGTCTCGAAAGTCGCCGATTTCCAGAATCTGGCAATGACTATTCTAAGCACGGCTGTTTCGACAGAAGCAACCGATAAAAACACTTTATTGGCTACACCTCAAGCTGATGGTCGTTCACTTCAGGATCATATTACAGACCTGATGGGTAAAATCGGAGAAAAAGTAGAAGTAGCTTCGTATGAAACAATATCTGCGGATAAAGTAGTATCCTACATTCACTCGAATGGCAAACTAGGTGTACTGGTTGGCCTGACGAATACGAATGGTATCGACGTAGCCGAAGTGGGTAAGGACATCGCTATGCAAATTGCTGCCATGAAACCAGTTGCCCTCGATAAAGACGGCGTTGATGCAACTATTGTACAACGCGAAATCGAAATTGGTAAAGAGCAGGCTCGTCAGGAAGGAAAGCCTGAAGCGATGCTTGAGAAAATTGCGATGGGTAAACTCAACAAGTTTTACAAAGACAATACCTTGCTGAATCAGGAATTTGTGAAAGATAACTCAGTAACAATTGCTCAGTTGTTGGATAAAACCAGCAAAGGCCTAACTGTGTCTGCTTTTAAGCGGGTAGCTATTGGTTAGTGTTTTGTAATATCATTTATTAAAAATACCCGGCTGAAGAGCTGGGTATTTTTTTTATAGTATAAATATATATGGCTTTATAATTGTCAGTCTGCGGACGCTCACAACTACACCTTGCGTCAAGTTCTCCCTCTTCTTTTAGTAAATTTTTAGTGCATTACATCAAAAACACATTGTAGCTATTTTAGCTAATCGCACAAAATTATATACATATTATAACTTGTTTTTTCATATGCTTCATAACTATATGATACGGATATATTATTATGAAACATATAGAGAAGGTTTAACAAATTAGTACCCTCTCATTAAATAGAAAAGATGCGGTGTAAGCCTAATTAATATCTAGGGTTATCTCTCCAGATTAATTTATACACTTAATGAGTATCTACAACAAAATACATTTTCGATTTAGTTACACTACATCAGGTATAATTATTGCTTAGATCAATTTATTTAACTAAAAAGTGATAAAATATTCAAATTAATTAGATTGTCCAGGAATTAGTATACTATCATATCACCAATGACTATGCCATAAAATAGAGCTTAAATGGTCAAAAAGCTCTATTCAGACAATATTAGTGGTTAAAACGAAGACGAAAGCCTTCTTATTTTAGGGCAATTAATAGCTGTAAAACAAAAATGCTTACCTTAGGGTAAGCATTAAAATTAGTATTAGTTAAATAAATGCTAACCCGAATACATATAACGGCACTACTCAATCCAATACTAACCACTTTACAACTACAGATCAAAGCTTAAAAACATGTGTCAACTGAATGCTTGGCTTTCATTACGACAAGATGGTTGTTTTTTATTATTGGCTTTTTAGGTTAATGTTACTTTTACCACATTTTCAGGTCTTATCAACCACCACCGTATAAAATGGAGCAGATTTCGGATGAGGAGCTAGTACGCTTATACGTCGAAACACAACGGAACACATATTTTGAACGATTGTACGAACGCTATTGCGATAAAGTCTATCGAAAATGCCTATCGTTCACAAAAGATCCAGTCCGTGCAGAAGATTTAACGCATGATATTTTTCTAAAATTAGTCGTTAAACTCAGCAGTTTTCGAGAACAAGCTAAATTTTCAACTTGGTTGTATTCAATCACTTACAATTATTGTACGGATCAATTACGGTCGCACAATCTACGTAGGGAAGTCTATATGGATGATGGTTGGGAACGATTGGATGTTGGAACAGACGATGGACTGGCCGAAATGGCTGAAATGGAAGCCCAGCAACTTGAACGAGCATTACACCAACTCCCGCCCGATGAGCAAACTATGCTATTGATGAAATATCAGGATGACATTAGCATCCGTGATATTGCTAATTTGAATGGATTGACCGAGAGTGCTGTGAAAATGCGGCTCAAGCGTTCGCGCGATAAACTGCGTAAACATTACCTTGAAGGAGCTGTATTTTGGTTGTTAGTCGCCATTAAAGTTGCCTTATCTATTCGCTGGCCTTTTCGTTAACAACTGTCATGGAAACTCCAAACCCATTTAAAGAACTCGAATCAGACGCTACCTGTCCTCCGCATTTAAAAGATGAGCTGGTCTCCGAAATTGATCTTATTCGAAACGTCATTACTGTCATAGAACTCTATGTCGGTGATTTATTCGGTCTGGCCTCTGCCTTAGTAAACCCACCTCAAGCAACTCGTGATGACACAAATCCTCCTTATGAAACAGTTCCCTAATTTGGCAGAAGTAGTACAAAACACATTTCAAAATCTAATCAATCAATTCGTCGAATTTGTACCCCGTATTTTTGGGTCAATATTAATACTTGTCATTGGTGTTGGAGTTGCCAAGCTAGCGGCTTTTATTATTCAGCGAGTTTTGGACCGGGTAGGCTTTGATAAGATCGGTAATCGGCTGAATGAAATCAGTATAATAAAACAGCTTAAAACCGAAATCAAGCTAAGCGAAATCATCGCCAAAGTTCTCTACTATTACATTTTACTGATGTTCATTACGGCCGCTACAGAAACTCTGGGAGTAACTGCTATTACCGAGATGGTGTCGTCGTTAGTAAATTTTATTCCTAAGTTAATTGTGGCTGCTATTATGCTGCAAGTAGGTGTTTTACTAGCCGATGCTTTGCGGGGAGCGGTTTTGAGCGTATGTCAATCCTTTAAGATTGCTTCCGGTCGATTATTGAGCATGATCGTCTTTGTCTTTTTCCTGATAATTACCATCATTAGTGCACTAGGGCAAGCAGGCATTAATACTGAGCTGCTAGAGTCAAGCTTCAACCTTATTATTGGCGGAGTCATTTTTGCATTTGCTATTGGTTATGGCATTGCTTCGCGCGATGTGATGTCTAATATTCTATCATCCTTTTATACAAAAAATAAGTATAAAGAAGGCCAGACGATTCGGATAGATGATGTAAAAGGCGAAATCCTAAAGATTGATACCATGTCGCTAACACTTCGCACTGGCGAAACAACCACCGTAGTTCCATTACAAACTCTACAAACAAAAAAAGTAGAGGTTTTTTAATCAGTTGATTTACAATACATTACCAAGTTAAATTAATGTCGTTTTATATCCAATCTATGAAAAAAGCAGTTTATATTTTCACTTGCTGGCTCTGCTTAAGCCATGCGATAGCGCAAGATTCAACCAGAATTACAACAAATTTCAAAGACACAATAGCAGTCAAAATCGATACGTCATACTGGCAACGATCATTCAGTGGCGGAGTCAATTTTAACCAGGCATCATTCAGTAACTGGTCTGGCGGTGGTGTTAACTCCATTGCCGTGGGCGGTGTTGTGGCTGCCCGCGCTCTATATGAAAAGGGAAAAACTTCCTGGGACAATACCGCTGACCTGCAATTGGGCTACGTTACCCAGTTAGGAAACACGCGTAAAGCTGCCGACCAGATTATTCTGATCTCGGTATTGGGCCATAAAATAGCGCCAAAGTGGGACGTATTTATTTCAGGAACGTTTAATACATTTTTCGCAGCCGGTTATCGTTATGATAAGCTTCCTACCGATCAGTCTAGTCTGAAGGTATCTAATTTCTTTGCGCCTGCTCAATTTACGTTTGCGGCCGGTTTAGCCTACAAGCCCAATGACTGGTTTGCCTTACGGCTTAGTCCAATAGCCCCTCGCTTCACGTTTTTAGCCGATCAAAGTGTTCGGGTACGGCAAGATGCAATAACTGGCTTATACGTTTTCGACCCAACCCAAAAAGCCTATGGTGTAGATCCGGGCAAGAGCAGTCGAATAGAATGGCTGGCGTTTCAACTGCAAGCAGCCTTGAACCGAAACCTCAGCGAAAATATATCTATCAATGCCCGTTATCAACTCTTTACTGAGTATGCGCACTTAGATAATATTAACCATCGGCTCGATCTTATTCTAACCGCTAAAATAAGCAGGTATCTAAATACCACCTTTGGCCTCATTGCTCTTTATAATAAAGACTTTAGTTCGGAATTACAGATTCAGCAAACACTAGCTATTGGACTTTCTTATAATTTAAGTTCTTTCCGAAAGAAAAAGGATCCTATTAAACCAACTGATCCATTACCCGGCCGGTTTTGATTTTGGTATAATGTTGGCTAGTTTAAGTCTTAAATTCTTTTATAACCTAAAACAAGAGTTCTCATGTTAAGTGAATTTCGCACATTTATTGCCCAGGGTAACGTGCTTGACCTAGCCGTTGGTGTTATTATTGGCGCAGCTTTCGGGAAGATTACTACCTCGCTGGTTGAAGATATCATTAATCCAATATTGGGTTTGGTACTGGGTGGTATTGATTTTAGTCAATTAAAAGTGGTGTTGAAAGAGGCCGTTGGGACCACACCCGAAGTGGCTATCCGTTATGGTAACTTTTTGAATACATTTATACAGTTTCTAATCATTGCCTGGGTAGTTTTTCTGATTGTAAAACTTGCTAACCGTGCCCGGTTAACTAGCCAACTATCTTCCAAAGAATAAAGCTTATTTTGAAAAATTTTCCCCAGAAGCCCTGTCTTATAGTCAGGGCTTCTTCATTTATGCTTTATTTTGCTAGTTGTAAGATTTTATTATGTCAGTTCAAAAACTAGTTATTCTTGGCGGGGGTGAAAGTGGTGTTGGTGCAGCTTTGTTGGCGCAAGCTAAAGGCTTTGATGTCTTTTTGTCGGATAGGGGTTCTCTTAAAGACAGTTATCGAAGCACACTCAGGACGGCAGGTATTCCATTTGAAGAAGGACAACATACTGAAGATCAAATTTTAGGAGCCGCTGAAGTCGTAAAAAGTCCCGGAATTCCATCAACAGTTCCATTGATACAGAAGCTTCGGGCACAAGGCACACCCATCATTTCGGAAATTGAATTTGCGGCCCGCTATACCAAAGCAAAACTTATTGGCATAACCGGTAGCAATGGCAAAACGACTACTACACTTCTAGTATACCACCTACTTAAAACAGCAGGACTAAATGTTGGGCTGGCAGGGAACATCGGCGATAGCTTTGCCGAACAAGTCATTGATGACACGTTTGACTATTTCGTGCTGGAACTGAGCAGTTTTCAACTCGACGATATGTATAAAACGCACCTCGATGTTATGGTGCTGCTTAATATCACGCCCGACCACCTCGACCGTTACAACTATGATTTCCAAAATTATGTAGACTCGAAATTTCGTGTTTTACAGAATGTCCAACCTAAAGACGATTTTATTTATTTCGCTGAAAGCCAACCTATTCTCACGGAATTAACGAAGCGTCAACCTGTAGTCAATCACCTGCCTATTTCACTACAAACAGTGGTATCACCCGGTGGTTATTTGATTGATGGGCAATTAGTTACAAAAAACAAAGCGTATTCTTTCTCCCTTCCACAAATCGATACACCTCTGCGTGGACCACATAATGCCCTTAACATGTTGGCGGCTGTGCTGGCCGCCCAATCAGTGGGTGTGGCAAACAATGCCATTGAAACCGGTCTAAAAACGTTTCAGAATGCGGCTCATCGACTCGAACCAGCCGGCACTATCAATGAAATTCAGTTTATCAATGACTCAAAAGCGACCAATGTAGATTCCGTTTTCTACGCGCTGTCGAGCATGGACGCACCGATAATCTGGATCGCTGGTGGTTTAGATAAAGGCAACGATTATACCCAGTTAGACGAAGTAGTGCGCCAAAAAGTAAAAGCACTGATTTGTTTGGGCGTAGACAATCATAAATTAATAGATTATTTTGGCAAAACGATTTCATCTATTTATGAAACACAGGATGTCAACGACGCAATAGCGAAAGGACTTGAATGGGGAAAACCTGGCGATGTAGTCTTATTATCACCCGCTTGTGCGAGTTTCGATTTATTCAAAAATTACGAAGACAGGGGCAATCAGTTTAAAGCCGCCGTTAAAGACTTAATGCATGATGTATGAACGTTGTAAAGTAGCTGTCATACGCAAACCCATCTTCTATCGTACATACTACATTAAAAAACATGTTTCTTCGTAACTGGATTCGTATAAACCTCAAAGGTGATCGCCAAATTTGGTGGATTGTCCTTTATCTGTCCATCATGAGTATACTGGTCGTTTATAGTGCGACCGGCACGAAAGCCTTTCGGGAACTCGATGGTAATACCGAAGCCTTTCTTATCAAGCACGGCTCGTTGGTACTGGTAGGACTGGTTTGTACCTATTTCGCGCACAAAATCGACTATATCCATTATGCCCGGCTATCGAAATTTGGCCTTTGGCTTTCAGTTCCACTACTGCTGTGGGCCTTTTTTAAAGGCGTAGCCGTGAACGATGCTTCCCGTTGGGTAACGATCCCGATTATCAATCAAACATTCCAGCCATCTGATCTAGCGAAACTAGCCCTCATCTCCAATCTGGCTGCTATGCTGGCCAAACGGCAACGGTTTGTGAGCGACCCCATCATGCTGTTCAATTTAATTTTGTGGATTGGGGTTATTTGTTCACTTATTATCCTCTCGAATACCTCTACCGCCCTTTTGCTGGGAGCAACCTGTTTTTTATTGATGTACATTGGGCGGGTACCCGTCCGTTACCTGGGCTATATGGTGGTGGTTTGTGTCGTGTTCGGTGGTATTGCTTTAGCGATCGGGCAGCGGGGCGGTACAGCAGACAGTCGCATTAGTACATTCATGCGTTCGGACACGATCGTTCCTCAAATGGAGCAGTCGTATATCGCCCTAGCCAATGGCGGATTAACGGGGCAGGGACCGGGCAATAGCCATCAGCGCAACACATTGCCGAATTCTTTTTCGGACTTTATTTATGCGATTATCGTCGAAGAATATGGCCTGTTGTTGGGTGGTATTCCGGTAGTGTTAGCTTACTTATGGTTTTTGTGGCGAGGCATGAAAACCCTTCAAAAAGCAACCCGACCGTTTGGCGGGTTGCTTTCGGCAGGATTAACGTTCAGTATTGTCTTTCAGGCGTTTGCTAGTATTTGCGTATCTATTGGTATGGCTCCCGTAACCGGCCAGCCCTTACCGCTACTAAGTATGGGCGGTACATCGCTCATATTTACTGGATTAGCCATTGGCATTGTTCTGAGCGTTAGCCGGGAGGAAGCCGACGAAAGTAAAATTTAATTATGAAAATTATTATCAGCGGTGGCGGCACTGGTGGCCATATCTACCCAGCCATTGCCATTGCCAACGAACTCAAGGCAATCGACCCATCAACAGAAATTTTGTTTGTTGGGGCCGAAGGTAAAATGGAGATGGAGAAAGTTCCTCGTGCTGGCTATACTATAGTGGGGTTACCCGTTGTTGGTATCAAACGCGAATTGACGCTGTCGAACTTAGCCTTTCCGTTTAAATTAGGCCGAAGTCTGATTCGGGCAAGGCAAATCGTCCGTGACTTTAAGCCCGACGCAGCCGTTGGTGTTGGCGGCTATGCCAGCGGACCTCTGCTGTTGGCAGCCTCCATGAAAGGCATACCAACGTTGATTCAGGAACAGAATTCCTACGCTGGTTTGACCAACAAAGTATTGGCGCGCTGGGCAAAACGCATTTGCGTAGCTTACCCCGGTATGGATGCATTTTTTCCTGCCGATAAGATTAAATTGACAGGAAATCCTGTTCGTAGTGACATCCAGTTTGCCAGCCAGCAAATAGCAGCGGGCCGAAAGCTGTTCGATTTAGAAAGCAATCGCCCCACACTATTAATCATTGGTGGTAGCCAGGGAGCACGAACAATAAACGAAAGCATAGAAGCAGGCCTAAAACGCTTCGTAGAGGCTGGTATTCAGGTAATCTGGCAAACAGGCCCAGCCTTCATTGAGCGAGCACGGGCATCTGTAGCCGCAACAGGATCAACATTGATTAAAGCCTACGATTTTATTTATGATATGGATAAAGCGTATGCCGTTGCCGATTCTGTTGTGTCGCGGGCGGGAGCCTTGTCTGTATCAGAATTGTGTTTAGTAGGGCTTCCAGCTATTTTAGTGCCTTTTCCGGCAGCCGCAGAAGATCATCAAACTAAAAATGCGATGAGTCTGGTTGACATTAAGGCTGCGTTGCTTGTCAACGACCGAACCGCCCGAGAAGAACTGGTTATGGCTGCTCTAAATTTATTGGCAAATCCGGCTCAACAACAGCAACTGAGTCAGCAAATAAAAACGTTAGCCAAACCAAATGCCGCCCGTGATATTGCCAACGAAGTATTAAAACTAACAAAACGAGGAAATAAAGGTAGTTAGAATAGAGAAAGTGATTACCAGTCTTCTTTCTCCTCTCCCTTTCCCACCACAACGAATGACTTTAGACCAATTTAAGTATATTTATTTTCTCGGTATTGGGGGAATTGGCATGAGCGCGCTGGCCCGCTGGTTTCAGGTAAATGGCTATGCCGTTGCCGGATATGATAAAACATCAACTATACTAACCAGTGCTCTTGAAGCAGAAGGTATGGTCATTCACTTCTCAGAAGATGTTGACCAGATTCCCGCTGAGTTCAGAGCAAATCCAGCCGAAACGCTGGTGATTTATACGCCTGCCGTCCCAAAAACTCATGCCGAATATATTTACCTAACCGAGCAGGGGTTTACCTTACAAAAACGTTCGCAGGTACTTGGATTACTGGCGGGACAAATGACAACCATTGGCGTAGCCGGTACTCACGGAAAAACCACTACATCATCAATGGTGGCGCATATTCTTCGGGATGCTGGCGTAAACTGTGCGGCTTTTCTCGGTGGGATAACAAACAATTATGGCACTAATTTTTTGCTTAATCAACCCGCCAATGATTTACGGTCGGTGGTGTGCGTAGTCGAAGCCGACGAATTTGACCGCTCGTTTCTGACTTTATTTCCAACATTTGCTATCGTAACCTCAACCGATGCCGACCATCTCGACATTTATGGTGCCCATGAGGCCGTCCTCGAATCGTTCAACAAATTCGTCAGCCAAATTGAATCCGACGGGGTACTATTCATGAAACAGGGCTTATCCCTGGCTGACAAAACAAAGGCATCAGTTCGATCATATTCGTTAAAAGAAGGAGATTACTACAGCCAGAATCTTCGGATTGAGCAGGCAACTTTTGTATTTGATCTAGTTTATCCGCAAGGCGTTATTTCCGATATTTATCTGACAGTTCCTGGGTTTCACAATGTCGAAAATGCAGTAGCTGCCGGGGCAGTGGCACTAAAAGTGGGTGTATCGCCGGAGGCTATCCGTTCGGCTCTAAATAGTTATCGGGGTGTACGCCGACGGTTTGAATACGTTTTAAAAACAGATTCGGTCGTACTTATTGACGATTATGCTCACCACCCGGCCGAAGTGCAGGCCTTTTTATCGTCGGTGAAAGCTCTTTATCCCGATCGCGAGCTGACAGCTATATTTCAGCCACATTTGTACAGTCGTACGCGCGACTTTGCCGAAGGTTTTGCCGAAAGCTTGTCGCTGGCCGACCATGTTATTTTACTGGATATCTATCCAGCGCGCGAGTTACCCATGGAAGGGGTTACTTCAGATCTGATATTTAAGGACGTACACTCGAAAACTAAGAAAAAATGCACCAAAGCCGAATTGCCCGACGTTGTGCGGGAGATGAAGCCTACTTTACTTGTAACCATTGGAGCAGGAGACATAGATCAACTGTTACCAATCTTAAAAAACATAATAAAAGACCAATAAATAAAAATATCTAACAAACTATCCAGCTTATTTACAGATGTTTTCTACCTTTAAATCATCCAAAAAGTGGTTACTTGCTGTCGGAGGTATTTTCTGCCTGCTTGGATTGATTGCTTTTACCGAAGTTCGGCATGGGCAGAAGCACGTAAGGGCGGTGATTATCCGGCTTGATCAGGTAGATGGGCATCGTTTTCTGACGCGTCGGGATGTAATGGGGTATCTAACCAATGAAGGAAACGATCCTATTATTGGAAAGAATTATGGAGATATTGATTTCCATAAGTTAGAAATGAGGTTACAACAACATGGGTTAATAAATAAATGTCAGATTTCGCGTGACTTAACAGGTGACCTGCTCGTCGTTATTGAACAGCCTCATCCATTGGCACGATTAATGCTATCTGGCGATGGCATCAGAAACGTGTCAGGACAGTATGTAAGCGAAGAGGGTCGTTTTTTTCCAATTTCGATGAATTACTCAGCCCGGGTACCAGTTTTGACAGGTAATTATTTTGCTCAAAACCGCTCATTAGCAAATGAGCGAAACCGGCCGTTGCTGGATTTGTTGAAACGAATTCATGATGATCCGTTTTGGCGGGCACAAATTACGGAGCTGTCGGTAGATGACCGGGGTGAAATAACAATGTGGCCGCTGATGGGCAATCATATAATTGAGTTTGGACCACCTACGGAATTAGATGCAAAGTTTAAGAAATTGAAAATAGTTTATACAGACGTTTTACCGGCCAAAAGTTGGGATCACTATAGTCGGGTGAGCGTTCAGTACCGAAATCAAATAGTTTGCGAATGACACCAACGGGCATGGACGAGAAAATAGTGGTAGGTCTGGACATTGGCAGTACCAAAGTATGTGCAGTGGCCGGTCGATTGATTCGAAACAACAAAGAACAGGAAACACTCGAAGTATTGGGTGTGGGCGAAACAAATTTGACCGATGGCGTAGCGAAAGGCTCCGTTGTGAATGTCAATAATACGGTGAATGCCATTAAACGGGCAGTAGCTGATGCGTCGAACCAATCGAACTTGAACATTCATTTGGTCAATGTCAGTTTCAGTGGGGCACATGTCACATCAATTAAGTCGAGCGGCAGCATTACGCGCTCGTCATCGGGCGATGAGGTGCAGATTGAAGACATTGACCACCTGCTCAATGATATGTATCGTACCTCAATCCCGGCAGACAAGGAAATCATCCATGTTCTGCCAATGGATTTTGTGGTCGATAACGAAACCCACGTCAATCAGCCAGTTGGTCGAAATGGCGTCAAATTAGGTGCCGATTTTCAACTCATCACGGCTCAGGCCAACGCGGCCCGTAACATTCGTAAATGTATTTTGCGCAACAATCTGGCGCAGGATACAATGATGTTATCGGCTTTAGCCTCGGGCTTGGCCGTGTTGACCGACGAAGAGAAATACGCGGGCGTTGCTTTGGTAGATATTGGGGGCGGCACCACCGAAATGGCCATTTATTACCGTAATGTATTACGCCATGTAGCCGTATTTCCTTGGGCAGGGAACAGTTTAACATCTGATATTCAGGCAGGCTGCAAAATTCTCCCCCAACAGGCAGAACTTCTCAAGAAAAAATTTGGCAGTGCTAATCCGGGCGAATATAACCTCAATGAGGTTGTGGCAGTGCCGGGTTTAAGCAACCGTAAACCTAAAGACGTGCTGCTAAAAAACGTTGCCGTCATCATTGAAGATCGGCTTCGTGAAATTGCTGCGCTGGTACAGGCCGAAATAATTCGGTCAGGCTATGATGGTAAGTTGCTGGGTGGCATTGTTTTGACTGGCGGTTCAGCACTGATTCCGGGCGTAGAGCATATTTTTGGGCGGGTAACAGGCGTCGAAGAAGTTCGCGTTGGTTATCCCGAACATCTCGAACCCAATGGCCGTGCCGATTTAGTTGGCGACCCCGCTTATGCTACTGCCGTTGGGCTGGTATGGGCTGGTTATAAGACAATAGACAATCGTATTTCGTTTATCAGCGATCCAAACCGGTCTTATCAAGTAGATGACACCCCTGGTCCAGTCCGGCCGCCAATCTACCCGCCAGCAGGAACTACGGGTCCGAAAAATGGTGGGATTAAACAGCCGGAACCTGATCCAGAACCGAAGAAGAAAAGCTGGTTAGACATTCTAAAAGAAGCTCTTCAGCCAACGAGGGGGAACGAGACTGATATATATTAGTGATCGTAGCGAACCGGCCTTTGCCGGTTTAATGGCAATTAGGCAGTTTTTTACAACGAACAGACACCACATACCCACACGATGAATAGTCAGGGCTATAGATTCGAACTTCCAGACGACAACCCAATTATAATTAAGGTTGTTGGTGTGGGCGGCATGGGCGGAAATGCCGTCAAACACATGCACAAATTAAAGATGCAGGACGTCAGCTTTGCGGTTTGCAATACTGATCGACAGGCTCTTATGAGTAATCCTGTTCCTACCAAGTTGCAATTAGGCGACGGATTGGGAGCAGGTACCGAAGCAAAAGCCGGTGAAGATGCTGCTCGCGCTAGTATCGAAGAAATTCGCAATTTGCTGGCTCCACCTACCAAAATGGTCTTCATTACGGCGGGTATGGGCGGTGGCACCGGTACTGGTGCGGCTCCGGTAGTTGCCGAAGTTGCCCGTGAGATGGGCTTACTGACAGTGGCCATCGTGACGGCTCCTTACTGGTATGAAGGTACCGATAAGAAAGAGCAGGCACGAGAGGGCATTGAAAAGCTTAAGAAGAGTTGCGACACTGTACTCGTTGTGCTAAATGATAAATTAGCCGAGTTGTACAGCGAACTTACCTGGACAGAAGCCTATGCCCATGCCGATGACGTACTGGCCAACGCGGTGAAGAGTATTGCTGAGATTATTACGACTCAGGGCGACATCAATGCTGACTTTGCCGACGTTAAGAAAGTACTTGAAGGGGCAGGCCAGTCGGTAATGGGATCGTCGGTGGTGGCGGGTGATGATCGGGCTATCCGAGCAATCGAAGCCGCGCTGAACTCGCCCCTGCTCAATGACCATGATATTCGGGGTGCTAAACGGATTCTGCTGACAATCTCGTCGAGTAAAGAGCACGCTATGTTGCTGAAAGAGCAAATGGCAATTTCTGAGCACGTTGCCAATAAAATTCAGAGTGAAGCTAAGATGTTTAAGTTCGGAGCAATTACGGACGAAAATCTTGGCGAAAGTCTACGGGTAACCATTATTGCGGCTGGATTCGATGGCACAAACCCAGCTATCCTGAAACCAGCGGAAGTAATTCCAGGACTGGAGCCTGTTGCTTTACCAGAGGCTGTTGTTGAGCAAGATGCCCCTACAGAAGAATTAGTGCTTGTTGATGGCGATGGCGACGAAATAGATCCTAATCTAGTAGGTGTGGGCCTTAAGCCTGAGGATAAGCAAACGCCTACTGGCTACAATGGCACAACAATCAGTCGACCTGAATCGCCGGGTACTATTCGACCATTCTCGCATGATGAATCAGATATTATAGTACTTGATGACGAAGAGCGACCTAGCGACGCCGATCTGATTAAGCGTACAGTAGACGCCTTTTTGAAAGGTCAATATTTAGCCGCCGACCTTGACCGTCCAACGTTTGAGCGGAACAAAACGATGCTTTATTCTCTGCCGATGCTGTCGGAACAGGAGTTTGTGCGCTCGAAATTGAATGATTAATTAGCGTAAAAAACGTTTCAGTTATTGGGCAGGGATTCATACGAATCCCTGCCTTTTATTTTGTTCCTATGGAATCAACCTATGCTAATGTTAAAAATACATTGCTTGCCCTGACAAAACCCGAACGGGCATTAATGGCCGAGCGTTTTTTCAAAACTGCACCGGGGCAGTATGGCGAGGGCGATCAATTTCTAGGGATTTCGATGCCGCAACAACACCGTATTGCCAAGCAGTACCAAAACTTATCCCTCAGCGATGCAGAGCAGCTAATTCGCGATCCAATCCACGAATGTCGGATGACGGGGTTACTTATTTGGGTTTGGCAAACCCAAAAAGGAACCTCAACCCAACAAGTGGCTATTCTAGACCGCTATCTGGCCAATCGGCAATACATTAACAACTGGGATTTGGTCGATGCTTCCTGTTACAACATCCTCGGTCGCTATGTAATGAACGGCGATCGCTCTATTCTTTATGATTTGGCCAGCGAGAATCATTTGTGGAGCCAACGAATAGCTATAGTGTCAACCTTCGCCCTTATTCGTAAGGGGCAGTTTGCCGATACTTTCGCTATTGCTGAGTTCCTACTGCCACACAAACACGATCTTATTCATAAAGCTATCGGCTGGATGCTTAGAGAAGTAGGAAAACGTAATTCAGATGCTCTGGAAGAGTTTTTACATGATCATGTCAAGCAAATGCCCCGCACAGCTCTTCGTTATGCAATCGAACGATTTGACCCCATACGCCGTCAGTATTATCTAAAGTTGTAACATTAGCTCATTAAAAAAGGACAGTCTTTTAAGACTGTCCTTTTTTAATGATTCTTATATAAGCTTTTAGCGCATCATCTTATTCATCTTACCCGATGCCTGCATGGTGTTCATCTTCTTCATCATCTTGCGCATTTCATCAAACTGCTTCAGCAAGTTGTTCACTTGTGTAATGTTTGTGCCGCTACCAGTAGCAATACGCTTTTTACGGCTTCCGTCAATGATATCGGGTCGACTGCGCTCTTTGGGCGTCATTGAGCTGATAATAGCTTCAATTGGCTTAAATGAGTCGTTGTCTATGTCTAAATCCTTGATCATCTTACCCATACCCGGAATCATACCAAGCAGATCTTTGACGTTACCCATCTTTTTGATCTGCTGCAACTGCGATAGGAAGTCGTCGAAGTCAAACTGATTCTTACGCATTTTAGCATTAATGCGCTTCGATTCATCTTCGTCAAATGCCTGTTGCGCCCGTTCTACCAACGAAATCACATCGCCCATGCCTAAGATTCGGCTGGCCATACGGTCGGGGTAGAACACGTCAAGCGCTTCCATTTTCTCACCCGTACTGATAAACTTGATTGGTTTATTAACAACCGTTTTGATGGAAAGAGCCGCCCCACCCCGTGCGTCGCCGTCGAGTTTGGTTAAGACGACGCCATCAAAATTCAGGCGTTCGTTGAATGTTTTGGCCGTGTTGACCGCATCCTGCCCGGTCATCGAATCGACCACAAACAGCGTTTCGCTGGGAGAGATTGCCCGTTTAACGTCTTCAATCTCCTGCATCATAACCTCATCAATGGCCAAACGTCCGGCGGTATCAACGATTACGATTTTTTTGCCGGTCTTGCGAGCCTGAGCAATACCGTTCTGTACAATATCAACGGCATTTTTATTTTCCGGCTCCGAATATACTTCCACGCCTACTTGCTCACCTAAAACTTTTAGCTGATCAATGGCCGCCGGACGATAAATATCAGCCGCAACGAGCAACACTGTACGCCCCTGTTTTTTCAGATACGCTGCCAGTTTCCCCGAAAAGGTCGTTTTACCAGAGCCTTGCAAACCGGCAATCAGTATAATAGCCGGGTCGCCCTTGATATTAATGCCCTGTGCTTCGCCACCCATCAGCTCGGTCAGTTCTTCCTGCACGATCTTGACGAACAACTGGCCTGGTTCAACCGAGATAAGCACTTTACGGTCTAATGCCTTATCGCGAATGCGGTCTGTAATGTCTTTCGCAACTTTGTAGTTAACGTCAGCATCGGTAAGAGCGCGACGTACTTCTTTAATCGTTGCGGCAACGTTAATTTCGGTAATACGGCCCTGACCTTTCAAGGTCTTGATAGCCTTATTTAACTTATCCTGAAGATTCTCAAACATAGTCTATAACAAACAATGGGACAAAGATAACAGTTTCTGGCGGGCGTTTTTGCAGTGAAATACTACTAAGGTAATCTTGTACGTTATTTTCATGAATTCGGCATTTCAGTGCGGTCTTAGGATTATGGAAATTCCTTTATCGACGCCTAAAAACATAACTACTTTATCTCCTTGCCAAATAATAGTCGGCTAACTAGCAGGTAAGCAAAAAAAGTTGGCATTATGTTTGATAAGTAGATTGAAAATAGAACTTTTTCTTTGAACATTTTAATATAAATATATGAGGCAATAATACTATTTTATATATTTGTGATGAATGTATTCCCTCTAGCAATCGTCACCGATACAAAATTTTAGTGACCCTTAACCAACTGCCTCATGAGAACCATTTTGTTTAAAACTACAACAGGTTATTTAGCTATTGCTTCACTGATAGCCTGTCCATTGCTCTCATCAGAAACAATGGCGATGTCATCGCGGAATGCATTCACAACCACCACGACATTTGCGAAGGAACCAACCGTTCGGACGCAGGTTCATCCAATTAACGTGGACAAGAATCCCGGCGTAGCTCGTACTTCGTCAGTTAAACCAGAATCTGTTGCAACAACGACAGACCCCAAAGAGAAAAAAATAGCAGAGAAAAAGACAATCAGTCGGTGTTGGAGCCGGCTTATGAATATGGCTCGCGAAATACGCCACGCGCATACGAGCACAAGCAAGTAGACCTTCTCTACCCTCACCATACAAAAATGCCCGACGGTCTATATTGACTGTCGGGTATTTTTGTTGATGAAGCATTCGGTAAAATACCAGCCCCACTGATTTTACCTCTACCAAATACATTTGATAGAATAAGAGCTACTCTCCTACAATTCGTCTTCACTATGATATACAGTGACGATGGAAACGATTAGTTATTAAAAAAATTTACATACAGCAGCCAGAATTAACGATCCCGTAATATAGGCGCCCCTACTTTTGCAGAATTAAAACGGGGTTAATGATGCCCTGTAGTTGATATAATCTATAGATCAAATTTACTTTTCTTTCTCCTCTTTCAACCATGAAAAACTATTAACATGATGAAACGAATACCTCTAAAAAAGAAGCTGTCTGTAACGCTACGCATTACAATTATACAGCTATCAGCCTTGTTTGTACTGTCCAGTTTGTCCTTTGCTCACGATCTGCCCATTAAAATAACCAGCGTCGACCAGACCGTAACAGGTACGATTAGTGATGATAAGGGCGAAGTACTGCCCGGCGTAAGTGTGGTTGTAAAAGGTACGCAACGCGGCACGACAACAGATGCTAATGGTCAGTACAAAATTACAGTTCCAGATGCATCAGCTACGCTCATTTTCTCGTTTGTTGGCTATTTGTCACAGGAAATTCTGGTCGGTAATCAGAGTGTACTCAGTGTAACCCTCAAGCCCGACTCCAAATCGCTGGAAGAGGTGGTGGTGGTAGGTTACGGCACCCAAAAGAAAGTTAATCTTACAGGGGCGGTTGATCAGATAACGAGCGAAGTGCTCGAAAATCGCTCACTGCCTAACCTGAGCCAGGGTTTGCAGGGTACGATTCCGAACCTGAACCTGGCTATGGGCGATGGCAAGCCAACCCAGTCGCCTTCGTATAACATACGCGGAACAACCTCGATTGGGCAGGGCGGCAGTGCGCTTGTACTGATCGACGGGGTTGAGGGCGACCCGAGTCGGCTTAACCCTAACGATGTAGCCACCGTTTCTGTCCTGAAAGATGCCGCTTCGGCTGCTATTTATGGAGCCAGAGGGGCCTTCGGTGTGGTTCTGATTACGACCAAAAGTCCAACGAAAGACCGTACCAGTTTTACTTACTCGGTCAATCACTCCATCAAGAGCCCAACCACTGTTCCGAAATATGTAACGAATGGGTACCTGTTCGCGAAAATGTTCAACGAAGGCTGGTCGGCCTGGAACGACTATGCACAAACACCCCAGAATATTAACAAAACGGTTCGATTTTCGCCCGCTTACCTAACAGAACTTGAGCGCCGAAACAACGACCCTACACTACCTAAAACCGCCGTTGATCCAACCACGGGAGAGTATGTGTATTACGAAAACACCGATTGGTATGGTGAACTATACAAAAAGAACACCAGTTCGACCGAACACAATCTGTCGTTTTCGGGTAGCAGCGGCAAAGCTGATTTTTACGTAACGGGTCGCTACTACACTCAGGACGGGATTTTTAAGTACAATTCCGACGATTACAAACTGCTTAGCCTGCGTGCTAAAGGCTCAATCCAACTCTATCCGTGGTTGAAAGTGTCGAACAATGCCGATTTCTCGTCGATGAAATACCACAACCCGCTGAACGTTGGCGAGGGCGGTAGTATCTGGCGCAATATTTCGGATGAGGGCCATACGGTTGCGCCGATGTTCAATCCTGATGGAACACTCACGTATTCAGCGGCTTACACAGTAGGTGATTTCTGGTACGGCAAAAATGGCATCAACATGGATCGTCGGGTGTTTCGAAACACGGCCGATTTTGCGACCAATTTCTTCGATGACAAACTACGTATCAAAGGTAATTTCACCTTTCAAACGACCGATAATAACGAATCCCGCACGCGCGTACCGGTTCCGTACAGCCGCAAACCGGGCGTTATCGAGTACGTTGGCACGAACTACAACGACCTACAAAATCTGTATCGGCAAACGCTATATACTGCCACCAACATCTACGCGGAATACGAGCCCCGGTTTAGCCCGAATCACTACGTTAAAGTGCTGGCCGGTTATAACTATGAACAGTCGAATTATCGGCGACTGGAAGTCGTTCGGAACGGTTTGATTTACGAAAACGCGCAGGACCTTAACCTGGCGCTGGGGCAATCGATAACCACGGCTGGCGGTTCGGAAAAGTGGGCGATTGTGGGCGGCTTTTATCGGTTAAATTACTCGTTCAAAGATCGTTATCTGCTCGAACTTAACGGGCGTTATGATGGCTCGTCGAAATTCCCTTCCGATCAGCGG
>CAXVWN010000179.1:0-5783 GCA_964263725.1 Spirosoma sp. | reverse complement strand
CTGATCCATTTTGTTAAAAACCAGCACCATCGGTTTGTCGGCGGCTTTGATATCGGCCAGCGTAGCGTTCACTACCTCAATCTGCTCCTCAAAGTTAGGATGCGATACATCGACAACGTGAATCAGGATGTCGGCTTCGCGGACTTCATCGAGCGTCTATTTACACGACTCGATCAGCATCGTGGGTAGTTTACGGATAAAGCCAACCGTATCAGTCAACAGAAACGGAATGTTCCCGAATGTTACTTTGCGAACCGTTGAATCGACCGTAGCGAACAGTTTGTTTTCGGCAAACACGTCGGTTTTTGCCAGGGTACGCATCAGGGTAGATTTGCCTACGTTGGTATAACCTACCAGGGCCACACGGACCAGACGGTCGCGTTCTTTTCGGCGTGTAACGCTCTGTTTATCAATCTTAGCGAGTTTTTCCTTTAAAAACGAAATCCGATCTTTCACGAGTCGGCGGTCGGTTTCAAGCTCTTTCTCCCCAGGTCCGCGCATACCCACACCACCTTTCTGGCTGGTTAAATGGCTCCACAGCCGGGTCAGACGTGGAAACATGTACTGGTATTGCGCCAGCTCGACCTGTACCCGCGATTGGGCGGTTTGAGCTCGCATCGAGAAAATATTCAGGATCAGAAGGCTACGGTCAAGTACCTTGATATCCTTAAACATATCTTCCAGATTCCGGACCTGCGAAGGCGTCAGATCATCATCAAAAATGATACAATCGACCGGGTTGTCGAGAATATACGTCTGGATTTCCTCCACTTTGCCTTTGCCAACAAACGTGCGGTTATCGGGATGTTCAAGTCTTTGGGTAAATGATTTGACCGTAGTCACGCCCGACGTTTCGGCTAAAAAGGCCAGTTCGTTCAGGTAATCTTTTGTTTGGTCTGCCGTTTGCTTTTGCGTAATCAGCGCGACCAACACAGCGGTTTCGGGTGGTTTATGAGTATCGACCATGTAAATTCTTAGAGGTGATTAGGCGATTTATCGCGAGCGAATGACTAACTGAATCATGTGCAAAAAAGCGATAAGCCTGTAAATTATAACGGGTCATATTGGGTAAAAGTTTCGGCAGCGAATCTACAGAAACAGGTGCATGACAAGTTTACTTTTTCTGGACAGGATTACAAAATTTACAAGATCTTTTCCAGCTTAAATTCCACTGGCGACCTGCCTGTTAATCCTGTAATTCTATCAGAAATAAACTAGCTATCAATAACAAACTTGCCATACACCCATAGAAAACAACATGTTAACATTACACATGAACCGTTTTCCAGCGTCCTCTACGAAAAAACCAAACGGCTATACCGGCCAGCAATGTTTCGCTGATAGCCACCGACCAGAATACGCCCGGAGGCCCCCAATTCAGAGTATGGGCCAGCGTGTAGGCCAGCGGTATTTCAACGACCCAAAAGCACACAATATTAATGAGCGTAGGGGTTTTAGTGTCTCCCGCGCCGTTAAGTGCCTGAGTCAGAACCATGCCATACGCCATAAACAAATAGCCCAGACAAAATATCCGAAGACATTCTACGGCAATAGATACAACACGTACGTTGTTGTCGAACAAGCCAACGATTGGCGTGGCTCCGAGAAAGAAACCCACACCAACGGCTGCTAAAAAGAGCATGTTGCAGAAAGCGGCCCGCCAAGCGGATGTTTCGGCACGTTCGGGCTGACCAGCCCCTAAATTCTGCCCAACCAGTGTAGCGGCTGCGTTGGCCATACCCCACGATGGAAGAATTGTAAACACAATAATCCGGATGGCGATGGTATAACCGGCCACAACATCGCTGCCAAATGTTGACAGGATTCGCGTCAGAAATATCCAACTGGCAGACCCTACTAAAAACTGACTGGTGCCGCCAATGGCTAAACCAAGCAGATGACGGATAAGGCCCGTATCGGGTGTAATGTCGGATCGGAGAACCCGAATTACCCCTTTCACCCGCGTTAAGGCGTAAAGTTGATACAATACACCCATCGTTCGGCCAATGGTGGTGGCTACTGCCGAACCCATCACACCCAGTTCTGGAAACGGCCCCAGCCCGAAAATGAACACCGGACACAGCGCGATATTGACGCCGTTGGCCAACCATAGAGACCGCATCGCTACAGACGCATCGCCCGAACCGCGCAGGCAACCGCTCAGCGTATACAGCAACATGATGGCGGGTGAACTGGCGAAAATCATCCGGGTGAAACCCGCTCCGTTGGCAATGAGTGTTGAGTCACCACCCATTAGCCGCAGAATATCTTCGGCAAACACAAAGCCCATTACGCCCATAATGAGCCCCAGCGTAATGGATACGAGAATTACCTGTCCAACGGCTGTGCCCGCTCCGCGTTGGTTCTCCTCACCAACCCGGCGAGATACCAGCGCCGTGGCTGCCGTGCTGAGGCCAATAGCAATAGAATATACAATTGTCAGTACAGATTCGGTCAGGCCAACGGTAGCAATGGCTTGCGTACCGATTTTAGCGACAAAAAAAACATCGACAACCGCAAACAGCGATTCCATTACCATCTCCAAAATCATCGGAACCGATAATAGGAAGATAGCCCGGTTGATGCTGCCGGATGTGAAATTGGTTTCCGTGCCACGCAGTGCGGCCAGGAACAACCGAAAAAATTTGGTCATTGAAACAAAAAGCTATGCCGAAGCCGATGGCTACTGACAGCGTATAAATGATGGGAAAACGAAAATGGCCAGCCCAAAAGGCGGCAGAAACCCGAAGAAGAAAAAACCGCTAGGGTTTTTGAGGGAGGAAAATCATAGTCGTTGGCGAACCGGCGGGCGGACGCGTTTAGGCCACAAACTTACTGATTTCTTTTTCTAAAAACCAAATTTGTTTGAGTAAACGGTCAAGTAAGGGAGTTGCAATTGGCTAAAAATGAGGTGTTTCTTAACTTTTCTGAATACTCGTCGGCGTGTTCGTTGTCTGCATAAATTCCGTTATAAACGGTTCTGTTTTCAATAAATAGCCTTCCGTTTCTGGGGTTGTTATCCCGAAAAAAGCGAGGCCCATTCCTGAAATTAGTAGAATTGCCGGGATGATTACCTTGTCGATAAGGTTGGCCTTGAGCAAAGTCGTATCTAGTTGCCCACCGCTTTTTGCCGGGCGAAGTGGCTATGTGTAAAATCAGTTTTTGCCGGTGCAAACTATCTGGTGTGTAAAAAGTTAAGCTAATTATGAGCGCTTCACCTTTTTTTCTGAACGATATTGATGGTTTTCTGCAAAGCGAACTGGCTTCCAGCCGCCACATAGATGCTGAGCAGGGTGGTATATACTACCCCTCTAAACGGCCAATCAGGCGGCTTGGCCTGGCTTTAGAACCGTTTCCTGAATTAGCTGATTGGGTTAACGAGACACAGATTGATGCGCTCTGGCTGCACCGCCCCTGGCAGCTCGATCTGGCGACTTTACCACCTGATCTTGGAATTCTGTCGCATCATCTTCCCTTCGATGAAACGCTAACAATGGGGTACAATTCCCGTTTGGCAAAACAATTGAATGTTACGGGCACATTGGCACCGTTCGGCTACAAACAGGATACGACAGAAGATGGTACGTTATTGCCTCAGCGCCCGCTTGGGATGCTGGCAAATGTAGCTGAACAGGAATTTGACTACTGGCTGACGCTCATTAAAAAGCTGTTTGGCGGGTACGACCGGGCTGAAGCCGGGTATGGCTCTGCCGGGTGGCAGGCTACCAGTTCCCGAATTGCTGTAGTAGGGGCCATGACTGATGCGCTGGTTCGGGAGGCTGCTGAGCAGGGCGCACATTTATATATTACGGGTTCATACCGTAAGCCTGGCCAGAAAGCGGTGGATGAAACGGGGATTGCCTTCATTGCCGTTGGTCATCGCCGAAGTGAACTGTGGGGATTGCGGGCATTGGCCGACCTGGTGCGCGAACGATGGCCGGTTGAGTGCGTCCTTCACGAAAAGCCGGTACTTAGTAAGCTGTAATCAGTTTGTTTAAGGAAAAGTTAGCCGATCTCTCGCGGATCGTCGGCAACACGGGTATTGTCGTAGAACGTGTCCATCATAGCCATGTCTTCGCTGGAGATAGTAAAATCCAGTACGTTGAAATTTTCCTTGATGCGTTCGCGATTTACCGATTTTGGGATCGTAACAACGCCATGCTGTAATGACCACCTTATCAGGAGTTGGTAGGTCGATTTGTCATATTTCCTGGCCAGGGCAACTAACTTTGGATCATCCTGTTTCTGGCCCCGTACCAAGGGGGCGTAGCCTTCGGACTGAATGTTTTTTTTGTGGCAATAGTCCAGTACCTCAGGTAGATAGGAGTAAGGACTCAACTCAATCTGATTAACAGCGGGTGTAACAAGTGCTTCGGTCAGGAGTTCGTCTATATGAGCCGGGTAGTGATTTGAGAGACCTATGGCTCGGGCACGCCCGTCGGCATAAATTTTTTCGAGTGCTTTCCAGGTTTCGTGCCGATGTTCCTTTATTGGCCAATGTATAAGGTATAAATCGACTACGTCAACGCTCAACCGTTCCAGGCTTCGGTTGAAAGCGCGCAATGTTTTGGTATAACCCTGATCTTCGTTCCAGACTTTGGTTGTAATGAAAATATCGCTTCGGGGAATCCCGCTCGATCGAATGGCATCGGCTACTTCGCGTTCGTTGCCATAGGCAGCTGCCGTGTCAATTAATCGGCAACCAGCTTCAAGCGCCCACTCAATAGCTGATTGCACCTCATCATTTTGCTTGGGAGTATGGACGCCGATGCCTAGTAAGGGCATTTCGACACCATTATTGAGTGTAGTAGATGGTATAACCATACGGTCTGGTTGTTTCATATAGACTAATTAAAAATAGAACTAATATGTTTTGGGAAACCTACAATTCGGTAACCAAACTCAATTGACTGTTGTACCGTATGTTTGTCTGACGATACTATTTTACCCTTTTTAGGCTATGCGATTACTTTACTTGATTACCGTTTTTAGTCTGGTTGGTTTATCACTAGCCTGGGCACAACCGGTTTCGTCGGCTGGTGCGGTACGGTATTCTATTGAAGTTGGTGGTTTGGCAACATCAGCGCCACAAAATCCTTTTTGGCTGCGTACAAACCAATATAATACGGTTCCGCTGCGGGGTTCGTTTGGAACGTTTCGAGTTGGCATGGCGCGCGATTATAAACCCCGATTAGATTCGACCACTAAGCGCAAGTCCCGTTTCGATTGGGGATTTGGACTGTATGCCGTTGCGAATGCTGGCCCCGCGCCAACAACCGACAATCCAGCGGTGATCTTACCTGATGCCTATGTGAAAGTGCGTTTCGGTGTTGTGGAATTGTATGGTGGTAATCGGCGCGAAGTATTCGGGCTGGGCGATACGTTATTAACATCGGGTTTTGTCGCCTGGTCGGGGAATGCCCAGCCTTTTCCGAAAATACAACTGCATACGCCGGATTTTGTGCCGTTGGGATTTACCAAAAAGCTGGTTGCCTTCCGGGCGGGCTATGCCCACGGCTGGTTTACAAATTCATACATTCAGGGCAGTTACCTCCACCAGAAATATTTTTATGCCCGTATCGGTAAACCAAACTGGCGTTTTCGGTTCTACGGCGGTTTGTATCATCAGGTACAGTGGGGTGGCCATGCCGATTATTTGATTGGAACACCACTGGCGGTGAATGGTCATCTGTCAACCTCGTTTCAAGACTATTTATCGCTTATAATTGGTCATTATCCCGATGCCCTGGAAAATGACCGCTTCACCGGTTTCGATGGTACGA
>CAXVWN010000178.1:0-2570 GCA_964263725.1 Spirosoma sp. | reverse complement strand
ACGCACAACCCGGAATTTACGCAGGTTGAATTCTACGTCGCTTACAAAGATTATCTCTGGATGATGGATACCATTGAGGAGATGGTGGAGAAAGTGGCACTGGATGTAGCAGGAACGACCAAAGTTACCGTTGGCGAAAATATCATTGATTTCAAGCGTCCCTGGAAACGGCTGACCATGTTTGAAGCCATTCAGGAATATACCGGCGTCGATGTATCGGCGATGGAAGAAGCCGACCTGCGGCAGGTAGCCGAACAACGGGGCATAAGGGTGGATAATACGATGGGCAAATCGAAACTGATTGACGAGTTGTTTGGCGAGGCTTGTGAGCCCAACCTTATTCAGCCGACGTTCATTACCGACTATCCCGTTGAAATGTCGCCCTTAACCAAGAAGCACCGCAGCAAACCCGGTCTGGTAGAGCGATTCGAGGCTATCTGTAACGGCAAAGAAATTGCAAATGCGTACTCGGAGCTAAACGACCCTATAGACCAGCGCGAGCGCTTTGAGGAGCAATTGCGCCTGGCCGAACGGGGCGATGAGGAAGCGATGGCATTGGATGAAGATTTCCTGCGGGCGCTCGAATATGGCATGCCGCCAACGGCAGGCGTGGGATTGGGCATAGACCGGTTGGCGATGATTATGACCAACCAGGCGTCTATTCAGGATGTCTTGTTTTTCCCACAGATGCGCCCTGAGAAGAAACAGGAACAATCGGACGAAAGCGATTTCGTTTCGGCGGGTGTTCCGGTAGAATGGGTTCCGGCCGTTCAGAAACTGGGTTTAATGACCGTAGAACAACTCCGCGCAGCCAATCCGAATAAGCTGTTTAACGATTTGGGTGGTGTGCGTAAAAAGCTAAAGTTGGAAGCCAAAATGCCGACACTTGATGAAGTAAAAAGCTGGATAGCGGAATAATAAGAGAGTTATGACGCGAACGTTTGTATTGGCGATGAACGATGAACCTCACTCTAGCCGCCTTATGATTTCAAAACCAATACCATTAGATTAAATAACCCCCGCCTGATATCAGGCGGGGGTTATACTTTCGTGTTCAGACGCGCTGGTGGCTCAATAATCTGATTCTATCTTTTTCACCTTTACGGCGTTTAGTCCTTTTTTGCCGTCAACCACTTCAAACTGAACCCGGTCTTTTTCGCGAATGGTAATACCGTTCAGCCCGGTGATGTGGACGAAGATGTCCCGGTTGGTGTCGTCTTCAACAATGAATCCGTACCCTTTACTTTCGTTAAAGAATTTTACTAGACCTGTTTGCATAAAACTTAAACAATTTAACAATTAAACACTTAGAGGTTCAGTTGGTAACAAAGATCGGCAACCGTTCAGCAGGGTATCTTATGAATTAGGTACATAGCTGAAAATCAGCGAAATTTGCTGGATATAACGACAAAAATGTCTCTTTTTAAGCATTACGCCGTCACAACACAAAGAAAAGAAAAATGTTGCGACTTCAAGTAGATTACGCTAACTTTTTGGATATTTTCACTAAGTTTATATGGGCTTTTTGTGTAAACGGCAAACAATCTATTAAAGATCTTCGTTAGCTTCTTCTGGTTTCAACAACTATTTATAAATACGCTTCGCAAATTAAAAACATGGATAAAATTAGATATTTCGTTGAAAGTCAGGCATTTGGCGTCTGCTCCCGACTAGGCGAGAAAATGAATATTTCAGCCAGCAGTATTCGACTCTATTTTATCTATACCTCATTTTTAACTCTTGGGTCGCCGGTTATTTTATACCTCATCCTTGCGTTTTGGATGGAAATGAAGAAGCATTTGCGTCGGCACGCCCACCCCACCGTTTGGGAACTATAATACTATAAGTATTTGGACTCATGCACCCTACGCTTTTTTGTCATGCTGACGACAGGAAGCAGTTTCGGTAAATGAAATAGATTGCTATTGGCAAAGATGCTTCCTAACGTCAGCATGATAAAAAAAGCATTGGGTATTTTCAATGCGCTATTTAGGTGGTATGAGCAGTATGATATAATGCCTTCAGGCCAAGCCTACATTTCTCTAAACGTCGTTTTGTTCTTCGCGAAGTACTGCCAGACAATGCTGCGCGGATATAGAGATACATCTGTCGTCTGTTGATTCTTTAATAGTTTTCGCTGTCGATGAAGTTGCGGAAATTGACCATAAAAGGCAAAATGCGCCCGCACAATAGCCCAGAAATCGCGCCATTGCCCAACTTTCAAAAATAGTAGCGACGACAGTCCATCCAGCACCAAACGCAACAGAATTTTAGGCCACAACCAGCCATCGGCGGGCCAGTTTTTATACAGCATGAATAGGCTGTTGCGGTAGTTCAGGTAGGTTTTGTGCGGATTAGATTTATGGAGTGTGCCCCCCCCAACATGATACACCGTCGATTGCCCGCAAGCCCAGACCTCGTAGCCCAATCGTTGTACGCGCCAGCACCAGTCAATTTCCTCCATGTGTGCAAAAAAAGACGCATCGAAGCCACCAGTCTGATGAAAAACCTCGGCTCTTACAAACAGACAAGCGCCCGTTGCCCAGAATACCTGTCGATTGTCGTCATAT
>CAXVWN010000177.1:0-7512 GCA_964263725.1 Spirosoma sp. | reverse complement strand
CCGACAGTTCGCGTCAGCAATTGCGTCGGCGGGGCCGATTTCTATGATCTATGCAAGCGAATATTTATAGTTTTCGTCATAATTTCGGTCATCTCGAACGCAAGCGAATATTCGAAGTACTAGCTTATTGCGAACGTTGTTAATCACGAGCATTTTGTTCTTGCCCTCCAAGACTTTTCGGTCGTAATAAGCCTTCAGTTCCTGACAATGTTGGATGGCCGATAAGGCTGCCAAATGCAGCAAGGATTTAACTTTCTTATTGGCCATCTGACTCACTTTAGGTTTCCCTTTGCGCTGCCCTGAACTATGTTCAAAGGGAACTACGCCAGCATAACAAGCGTATTTTTTAGGATCTGTAATGCTTTTGAACTCGTTGGTGGTGATCATCACTTCAACTGCCGTAGTCTGGCTAATGCCTTTAATCGAAGTCACTCGCTCAAAAAGATGTGTCAATTCAGGGTCACTTTCGATGACTGCCGCGATTGATTTATCCGTGCTTTTTAAATCTGCTTTGAGCGCTTTTAAGGATTGATCACAGGCTTGGCTATTTGCTTTCCGGTCTTCTTTACTTATGAAGCCTGTAGTGTTAGTGAGTGGCGTTTTTAGCAATTTAATGGCTTTGGCCAAGCGGGCACGTTGAGCAGTGAGTCGATCTAACTGACTGATAACCTGTCGTGGTGGTGCCCATAAACGGGCATCTTCCCGATTTTTATAAGCAAACAAAGCGATTCGCTTTGAATCAAGTTTATCCGTTTTGCCCCGGCATAAACCCAAACTATCTTTGATATGAGCCGCCCGTTCAACCCAAATCGGGGCTTTCTGATAAAGCTCATTTAATAAAGGGTTATTATAAATGCCGGTGAACTCCAGGCAAAATAGACAATCAGCTAGGTTGGCCTTGGATTGTTTTCGAAGTTCTTTCAGAAATTGAGCGATGCCTTTTTTGTTGTTGCTCACCTGCTGATGAAACAAGACTTTATTAGTGGCTACAACGGCAAAATCCAGGGTGTCTTTAGAGACATCAATACCAATGAAATGGGTGAAATGCATATCTTTGACTTGGTTAAAAGTGGTAACCAACGCTTAATTTTCCTCATTACCTTGCTAATGGGCCGTGAACCCGCATTTCTATTTGAGGTTAAAAATTAAGAACCCGGTGGGGCTTCAATCGGCCCATAGGTTTTACCTGGCCCGTGCGCTAAGGTGACCCACCGGGGTTGGTTGCTCACAATCTGTGAGGGCTTTAAGTTACACGACTATCTTGGAATCGCACAACGGTGTAAATCTAAAGGCCCGTGCGGTTTGAGAACCCGACACCACGAAAAAAGTAAAAGCGTTTCGGCGGTTATTTAATACAAATCAATTAACCCGGTGAGAATCTCACAGCGCCATTTCCATCCGAATATCGGCGCGGCTGTATGGCGTTGGTACGCTCGGTACTTCGCGGAAGCCAACACTGGCATACATCGTTAGCGCGGGAGTAAGAATTCGATTAGATTCCAGCCAGATGGTTTTGACCCCTAATTGTCGAGCGTAATCAATGGCGGCCAGGCATAATTTTTTGCCAATGCCTTTGCCTTGAGTAGTTGGAGAAACAGCCATTTTAGCTAACTCAAAGCCCGTTTCTCCCATATTCACCATAGCTACACAACCAACGATTTCATTGCCAATGCCAGCAAAAAAAATCTGACCATCATTGGGCATAATATATATTTCGGGGTGGTCTAATTGTTCCAGATCATGCGGCTCGACCGTAAAGAAACGTGAAATCCACTCGGTATTCAGTCGTTTAAAATCGGGCTGATATTCAGGTGAATAAGGGATAATGAAAACGTCATTCATGATAGATCGATGTCTAGTGAGTGCTACGATTTAGGTTTATTTAACTGGTCCTGAATACGGTCGAAGAAACTACGTTCTGAGAGTTGCGCTTCCATATCCTGAAGCGCCAGCAACAGGTTGTGCGCCTGTTGGGCCAACATACTTTTGTTGACGGCAATGAATGCATCAAAAAGCGGTTGGAGTTTGGGGAGCATGGCTTGTCCGGTTTCACTCAGCGTTAATAACCGTTTACGGCCATCCTGTTCTGACTTAGCCGATACAATGAGACCGTGTTTTTCGAGCTCATTTATCACCTGAATAACGGCCGGATGCGTAATGCCTAACCGTTCGGCAATTTCCATAACAGCGACGGGCCCCTGTTGGGAAATCAGAACGAAAATAGTGGCCCAACGAACGTCGAAATCCACCCCCGACTGGCGGTAAGTTGCCGTTACGCCCTGCCAATAAATATCACTTAATCGTCGGAGTCGGCTGGCTAGGGCCAACTCAGCCATTTCGGACATGAAATCCATATATAGGTAAGAGGTTACGTAAGGAGTTACATAGTTAGTTTATTGTGGAAGTAAAGTCAAGCAAATCACAAAATTTTTTTGGCTGTTAAGGAGTTCCCATTTACAAAGTAGTTGGCCTTCAGGTAGGGATTCTGCCAAGCACTTCTTATTTTTGCACTTTCCTAAGAAATCAATTCGCGAAGGTGTCCGTTCATATAGCTATATAAACGCTCCTTTGCATCTCGCAAAATCAACTATGCAAACGTCAACTTACGTCCCCTATAAAGTTAAGGACATCGCGCTGGCCGAATGGGGCCGCAAGGAAATTAAACTTGCCGAAGCCGAAATGCCAGGTCTAATGGCCCTTCGTGCCGAATATGGTCCTTCGCAACCACTCAAAGGCGCACGTGTTGCCGGGTGCCTGCACATGACTATTCAAACAGCTGTGTTAATTGAAACACTGGTTGAACTGGGTGCTGATGTAACCTGGTCGTCATGTAATATTTTCTCAACGCAGGATCACGCTGCGGCTGCTATTGCGGCCGCCGGTATTCCGGTTTATGCCTGGAAAGGTATGAATGAAGAAGAATTCAATTGGTGCATCGAGCAAACGCTGTTCTTCGGCGAAGATCGTCAGCCATTGAACATGATTCTTGATGATGGTGGTGATCTGACCAATATGGTTTTTGATGTGTATCCTGAATTGATTCAGAACATCAAAGGTCTATCGGAAGAAACAACAACAGGCGTTCACCGCTTGTACGAGCGCATGAAAAACGGAACGTTGCATTTGCCTGCAATCAACGTTAATGACTCAGTAACGAAATCCAAATTTGATAACAAATACGGTTGCCGCGAATCGTTGGTGGATGCTATTCGCCGGGCTACCGACCTGATGCTAGCCGGTAAAGTGGCCGTTGTGGCTGGTTATGGTGATGTAGGTAAAGGTTCGGCCGAGTCGCTTCGGGGTGCTGGTTGCCGAGTTTTGGTAACCGAAATCGACCCGATTTGCGCGCTGCAAGCGGCTATGGATGGCTTTGAAGTTATTCCAATGGACGAAGCGGTGCCTCGTGCCCAGATTTTCGTAACGGCAACCGGTAACGTAGGAATTATCAAAGGCCGTCACTTTGAAGCTATGCGCGACAAAGCGATTGTTTGCAACATTGGTCACTTCGACAATGAAATTGATATGGCCTGGCTGAACGGGAAATACGGTCAGACGAAAAGCCAGATCAAACCACAAGTGGACATGTATGAGATAAACGGCAAGGAAATCATCGTGCTGGCCGAAGGCCGTCTGGTGAACCTTGGCTGCGCGATGGGTCACCCCAGCTTCGTGATGTCATGCTCGTTTGCGAACCAAACGCTGGCGCAACTCGAACTGTGGGCTAACTCAGACAAATACGAGAACAAAGTGTATGTATTGCCTAAAATTCTTGACGAAAAAGTAGCAGCTATGCACCTTGCCCACGTAGGTGCCCGGCTCGAACCGCTCGAACAGGAACAGGCTGATTATATCGGTGTACCAGTGGCAGGTCCGTTCAAATCAGAAATGTACCGTTACTAGAAAGGTAAGACATTGGCTGTAATACGTATAGGATAGCTTACATTATACGTCACTACGCGCGGCTTCGGAAACGAGGCCGCGCTTTTTTGCTTTAAATTTGTTAGTATTGACGCCAGGAAACCTTTATTCGAAATGAATCGCCTGCATCTCGTGCTTTTGCTGCTTTTGTCTCCCCTGCTCAGCTCGGCGCAGGCGACAATTGACACATTGCACTGGAGCGCAACCCGGCGACTTCAATTAGCCGATTTTCATGCGCCAATTCAAACGGGACTAGGCGGATCAGAATTTCATTACCAAATTGGTTACGAAGTCAAGCCCACTTCTGTTTGGGGCCAGCCCGCCATCGACGCGTTTTGTCTAATGTTTCGTAATCTGTCATGGGTATCCGAGACCGCCCAAAACGAGCGCACATTGGCCTACAATCAGGTTTTGTTTGATCTGGTAGAAATTCATACCCGGCTGATGAAAGCAAAACTGATTGCGCTTAATGCCGATCGTCATTTTAAGCAAAAGGCCACTCAAATCGAGTACCTTACCAACGCCGAACTGGGTGCTGAAGTCAACCGGTTCCGGGCCGAAACGGGTGGTGGCGACGATTTACCTGTTCTGAAAAGCTGGCAGGTACAAGTTGCCCAACGTTTTTATGATACCCCGGATTTAGTAACGACCTATCAATCATCAAAAATTGGTTACGGCATGTTTCTGGGCGTGGGTGGTATTTTACCAACGGGTCCACTCGTACAAACCCTCAACCCATCGGCGGGGGTTGGATTTGGTTTGGACATTGCCTTCCGGAGAACGATGCTTCTGCTGCATCCAACCTTATACAATGGCACCCTTCGGGCGGGATTTTCGCACCAAAATCAGACTTGGGAAAAGGCTATGCGCGTCAGTTCAACCCTGTTTGAAGTTGGTTTAGGGCATATTGTAAACGACTCACCCCGTAGTCGGCTGATTCCCTATATTGGTTATCGTTTGCTCGACCTGGCTCCCCGAGATCAGGCAGATGAACGTTATAAAGGACTATCTCTACTCAACCATGCACCCGTAATCGGTATTATAGTTGATGCTAAGCTGGGCGACAATACCCGAAAGCCTGACCGTTCGGAAGACAGTTTTTGGTTTGTGCGGACAAAGCTTTCTTACAGCCCTCTCCTATCTATGGAGTCGTTCTCGGGCGGACTAGTTAATCTACAAATCAGTCTGGGTGGATTCAGTCGGGTCCGCAAAGTGCACTACCAGGCTGAACGCACCCTGATTCCCTTACCAAGCAGCAGTCTTTAGTACGGCCCGGTTTACATTGCTTTCTAATGATTTGTTAACACATGATTGCGCAGAGTTTGCGAACTTGCAACTACGTATGAAAAAACACTTACTGCTACTGGCTCTGGTTGCCCTGTCGGCCTGTAACTCAAGCTATCATCTTACAAACCGAACGGCCAATCGAATTGGCGTTGACTCGTTGGCGGCCTCGTCTGATAGCAGCGTCGCCAATTTTCTGCAACCCTACCGGCAAGGTCTCGACAAGACCATGAATGAAGTACTGGCCCGCTCTACGGGACGTATCGAAAAAGCCCAGCCCGAAGGTCCGCTCAATGATTTATTGACAGATGCTCTACTTCAACAGTCAATCATACGCTACGGCAAACCTATTGATTGTTCGCACCTTAACTATGGTGGTATTCGAAGTAATTTGCCTGAGGGAAATATTACAACCGGTTCTATTTTCGAGGTAATGCCTTTTGATAATCAGTTAATTGTTTTGACCGTTAAAGGGGACATGTTGCAACAATTGCTCAATCACTTTGCCAAGGGTAACAAGTTGGTTGTGGGTGGATTGCGGGCCAAAATACATAATGAGCAAATACAGTCCGTTACGTTTACGAACGGCCGTACGCTCCAGCCAAATGAAACCTACACCATTGTTCTGAGCGATTATGTAGCCAACGGGGGCGATGATGCCGGTTTCTTGAAAAACCCCGTTAAGAGCGAGAATATCAATTATCTTATGCGGGATGCCCTACTGGATTATTTCCGGCAGCAGGGCAAAACCGGTCAACCTATTAATCCCGTTTCTGATGGACGCATTAGCATCGAATAGACGTCAGTTTCTAAAACTACTCGGCACAGCGGCCGTCATCGGCTCTGTTGCGCCCGATATTTTTGCCCGATCTGGATTAGCTATGTCAAATCCAGCTCTCAAATCGAGTACACTGACCATTTTACACACCAACGATGTGCACAGCCGATTGGATCCCTTCCCGATGGATGGAAGCCGAAACGCTGGCAAAGGTGGTGTGGCCCGACGAGCTACACTCATTCAGAAAATTCGGCAGGAGCAAGTGGATGGCAACACCCGCCAGGTGCTGCTCTTCGACGCAGGTGATATTTTTCAGGGAACTCCTTATTTCAATCTCTATAAAGGCGAACCCGAAATTCTGGCTATGAACCGGCTTGGCTACGATGCCGGGACCATCGGGAACCATGATTTCGACGGAGGTATCGACAACATGGTCACGCAGTTTGGCAAGGCCAGTTTCCCGCTGATCATTGCTAACTATGACTTTAAAAATACGGTGATGGATGGCCGGACAGTGCCATACAAGGTATTCGATAAAGATGGGATTCGGATTGGTGTTTTTGGCTTGGGCATTAAACCGGAAGGACTGATTCCCAGAGACGCTTACAAAGAAACGAAGTACCTCGACCCAATCGAAATTGGCAACGACACGGCAGCCAAATTGCGTAGCGAGAAAAAGTGCGACTACGTAATCTGCCTGTCTCACCTTGGTTTTAAGTACAACGAGCCAACGGTTTCTGACAATGTATTAGCCGCTAAGACTAAAAATATTGATCTCATTATCGGTGGTCATACTCATACATTTCTGGATGCGCCGGTTGCGGTCAATAACCTCGATGGGCAACCAGTCTGGATAAATCAGGTGGGGTTTGCGGGTATCAATCTCGGCCGAATTGATCTGGCGTTTGAGCGGGGCAAAGCCGTTTCCAGCGCGGGGAAAGTACTTGAAGTGAAATAGGAATAACCTCTATTGTCTTACTTACATGCTTCGTTCAGTTGGTGAGTCAACTAAATAATCACGCAAAAAAATTTAACCACAGAGGTACCGCAACGGCGGACTGTAAAGAACACAGAGATTTAAACCGGTGATTTTACGCAATTTAAGACTCTGTGTTCTTTACGGTCTGCCGTTGCGGTGCCTCTGTGGTTAATCTTTCTTAAATTCTGCTTGATTACTTAACGAAATGAGGCATTTAAAGTAATACCACTCTTTCACTCTTTCACTCTTTTACGCTTTCACTTATCAACTGGGTCGGTTCTTTCGCTGATAATCGTTCGCGGAGGGCGGTAACGGGCTTCTCAAAGAACTTAAACAGCACTGTTGATAACACCAAAACCAGCGCCCAGAATAAACCAACTTTGAGCCAGCCGACAGCCAGCGACGTGGTCGGTATCCGCTCAATAAATGTCAGCATGATAGGCGTCAGATTGAGCAGATACATCGAATAAGAAATCAGGCTAACGTGGGTAATAATACGAGCGACCCCGAATTTGGCCCAAAATCCGGTGGCCGTTCGCCAGCCATCCATATA
>CAXVWN010000176.1:0-6289 GCA_964263725.1 Spirosoma sp. | reverse complement strand
TACTACCTGACTGGCGTGCGTATCGAAGCCCCCAATAGTGGTTAGATAAACCGGAGTCGTTAGGCCTCCGGCAATGAGGTCGGCGACAATGGCAAGTTGTTTGCCGAGACTCGTATTAGGATAGGTAACGACGTTTTTCCCAATATCCGCCTTCTTTTTAATCACGTCCGAATACTGAATGGACTGCGCGGCTATTTGCTGTAAAAACTTTAATTCATCGCCCGCCACGGTATTCGGAATAGACGCCGTATCGGCATTGCTCCCCTGCACCAATTGATAAAACGCGTCGGGATTATCAAACACAGTACCCATTGAACCAACCTGACTCTGCAACAACATCGACTCGACCGACCCTAGTTGAACGGCCAGCGGATGCTCAGGCAACGTGACCGGATAATCCGGAAATTTGTGCGTCAGATACCGGCCAATCCAGCCATCATATTCATAGGTGTTAGCATCGGAACCCGACAACCAGATGTCGGTTGAGCGAAAATGAGAGCGGCTTGGCGACTGATAGCCAACATTCTCAACTACAGACAGTTGAGCGTTGTCATAAAGTTCTTTAAACGCACTCATCGCCGGATTTAGTCCTAACTGGCTGGTTAGTTTTAGTACTTTCTCCTTAGGAATGGCAATAATGGGGCGTTTCTGATAGTAGATATCATTCTCGTAAGGCACGACCATATTAAGGCCATCATTGCCGCCTTGCAACTGCACCAATACCAGAATGTTGCCGTTAGTATCGGCCATATCGAACATGAACGGGCTATGCGCATACGCCCGAACCGGCATGCCCTGCACACCAAAGGCAACCCCACCCGTAAGCAAGCCTAATTGTCGTAGAAAGTCTTTCCGCTTCATAGTTTCAATGAGTGAATGAACGAGTGAGTCGTTAACTGAAATTAAGTAAGTTGATATTCAGGCAGCCGCATAACTGCCTTCAGAAATTTCTGGATACGCAGGTCAGCCATTGGCGTGTTGGTTGACCAGTTGGAGGCAATGGTTCCATCTAAAAGCGTATCTAACAATAGCTTTTCTTTGGTAGCCGTTGGTGCCACAACGAGCAGTAAGCTGAGGACATCCTTTACAAATTGCGGGGCATTTTCTGAGCTTTTATAGCTACGGGCATAGTCGAGCGGCACGACTTTGAACGACAAATTTTGACCATTACTTTTTCGGCCGTTGACCAGTGAATCCGAGTAACCACCCCGCGCCGGATACGTGTTCGAGCTAATCCAATCGCGCTGACCTGGCCAACCGGCTACATTCGGCGGAAAAAACAAATACTGCTGAAGGGTTCGGGAGGTATCGGCTACGTAGCCAAAATCTGGCTTACTGATATTAAGAAATTTGAGGGCACCCACCGCTAATTCGACCGGGTTTTTGATCTTCGCTCCCCGGTAGTCAAGTTTATAGAACTCATCGGATGTCAGCAAAAACTGAAGGGCCGCCCGAATACTATAATTCGCATTACGAAATACAACGGCCATTTGCTTTACGAAGGGTTCGTTAGGCTTGTAGAACACAAATTCCTTGTACAGTTTGCGGCAAATAAATTCAGCAGCAGCGTCCTTTGTCAGGATGGTATCAACAATATCGGTATAAGTAAAATTACCTGTTTTGCCGAGGAAGGTTTTATCCTTATCAGCAAAGTTTGCTTTGTTAAAAACCGCATTTAGACCTGTTACCGACCAACCGGTGAGGGCCAGAGCTGCCTGTTTAATATCAGTTTCCGTATAGTTGCCAATGCCCAGTGTGAAGAGTTCCATTAATTCACGCCCGTAATTCTCGTTGGGTGCGTTTTTATTATTCTGGCGACCATCCAGATAAATCAGCATAGCAGGGTTAATGGTAACATCTTTTGTAAACTGCCGAAAATCACCAAACGCATACTTGCGAAACAGAGCGTTTTGCTGATACATATGCTGTGGGTAGTTGACTTTTTCGCGATCGGACACGAAATGGTTATGCCAGAACAAGACCATTTTCTCCCGCATCGACGTACCCTGGGTCAGCATTTGCGTTAACCACCAGGTAGTCAGTTCTGTATATCGGGTGCCGTCTACACTACCATTGTTAACAACGGGCGTTTCTGTCACCCAACTATTGGGGGGTGCGGGCAGTGCCAGATCGGCAAGAAGTTCTTTACTGACGAAGGCATCAGCCGACGTGTAAGAAAGCGCTTTACTCAGGTCATTGCGGGTATAACCAAATAAACAACGAGCGAGTAGGTGGCGAGCGGTATCAACATTCCATGCAACCATAAGGAACTTATTGTTTCAAGAAAATAGAATTGACAAACAACTATTTAGCGAACTACTCATCATAGTAAACAAATATATATTATTACCAAAACCGTTACTTAAAGCTACATAAACTTCTCACTATGAGCATTAATACTTATTGTTAAAAGGTCATTAAACACAACTAAGTATGAAGAGAAAAGACAATGGAGAGGTAGGATTATTGATTACAGAAATGTGGTGTTACGTGTCTTTATTCGGACATCGGCGGCCAGTTGTAATACCTCTAGGAAATTCTAATCGGAAATTATCAACTTTGCAGTATGCACATCACCAAAGTAGAACTCCAGAATTTTAAACGCTTCACGGACTTAACTATCAACGGCATTCCAGCCGATAGCAAGCTGGTTTTATTGGTTGGGTCGAACGGATCGGGAAAGTCGTCGGTATTTGACGCATTTGAAGTATTTAACAGTGCATCTAAGATAGACACATCGCGTGTAAGCAGAAGTGGGCAACAAGGCATCAATATGGCTTTGTCAAGTAGAATAGGCGATAGAGTCAAGAACAAAAACGAATCTTATTTACTATCAATTACCACTGCTGATAAAACACCACACACTATAAATTCTTCAGTACTAACCGACCCAACATTCAATGAAAATTCGTTTTACGGTCGAACTAGTTTCCGACAGGTTTCTAGATTGACAAGAAGGCAGACTGATGAATCGTTTGATATTGAACTTGATTCGGATCGGCCATTAAATTTCATAGACCGGGAAAACAGATTTGAGAATGATATAGATCGTATATCTGGTCAGATCTTGCGAGAATTATTTAGAGATACATCAACAGCGGAACAAATAAGAGCAACGTATATTGGGGCAATCAATAATGCTTTTGAGCGCATTTTCGGAACAACAAGTAGAACCACCTTATCTCTTTTTGAAATACTACCTCCCTTAGAAGGTAAGCCTGCCCAGATAAGCTTTCGAAAAGGAGGTTCAGAAATACATTACGATTATCTGAGTGCTGGAGAGAAAGAGGTGCTAAACATTTTGATGAACCTATTGGTCCGAAAAGAATTTTTCACAGATGCTGTCTATTTTTTCGATGAAATTGATCTGCACCTGAATACCAAACTGCAATTCAACCTGCTCAAAGAAATCGTTGAAAACTGGATTCCTGAGAATTGCCAATTCTGGACGGCTTCGCATTCGCTTGGCTTTATAGATTACGCCCGCCAGTATGACAAAGGTGTTATCATTGATTTTGACGATCTAGATTTCGACCAGCCACAAACACTGTTTCCCCAGCCGAAAGAGCGGCTGGATGTGTACGACATCGCCGTGCCGAAGGAAATGCTGTTTGAGATTATGAAAGACAAAAAGATTGTTCTGTGTGAAAACCAGAACGATGAGTATTACAACTTACTAGCTTTGCCCAACACATTGTTTGTAGGCATGAAAGATGCCCGTAGTCTCTTTCTGCAAATCAAAAATGACACCCGCTACAATGCCCTCCGCGACCGGGATTTTTTGTCGGATACCGAAATAGAACGGCTTGAGACCCAGTATCCAAACTACCGGATTCTGCGCTATTACGACTTCGAAAACTACTTGTATCATCCAGATAATATTACAGAATTACACCATCCAGATTTTAACAAGGATACGTATATAGCAGAAATCATCCGGCAGAAGAAAGAAAAATTTAATGCCCTCTTGCTAAATCTAAAATCGTCCCGTTCATACGAGGACCTTAAAACGGGCGATGTGATGGATAAAAACCCTGATAGCATTGTCGAGGACTTGCAAAGCAATGATTTTGAGCGATTTTACAAATACTTCGATATGAAGGATGTCTTTAATAAAGCTTGTTTGACCCGCTTAAATCTGGACAAAAAGCGGCTTGTTCAAACCGACTGGTTCCGGCAGCAAATCGACTCTGTATTAAATCACTAAAAATATTTTTTGCCTGTCGTCTTGACAGGCATTCTTTTTATTCACTTACTTTGCACAACAAAGTACTTTATAGTATGCAACCTCTATTATTTTCTCCTTATCATTCTGGCATGCTTGCTCCTCGCAGTGCCCGGCCCGGCAAGGGCTTGCGGGCCTTGGCACTTTTAACCCTGACCGGACTAATTCTGGTTACCATTCGGGGCTTATTGACAGGCAATTGGTGGTTCTTTGTTATGCTACTCTGGAACCTGTTTCTGGCCTGGTTTCCATTAGGCGTCGTATTGGTGCTACGCGATTTGCGGCAGGCGGGGTTCAACAATAAGTGGTTGCTGGTTGGTGGATTGGCCGGTTGGCTTGCCTTTTTACCCAATGCGCCTTATATCATTACCGACCTGTATCATATCAAAGACGTCGATCAGCCTTTACTCTGGTTTGATACAATGACGCTGTTTGTCTTTTCCCTGACAGGACTACTGATGGGCTTATACTCTGTGCTTATCGTCCATCGGATGCTAAGGCCGTTGGCGGGCAATTTAACAACCTGGGGATTGATCCTGGTCAGTCAGATTTTATCAGGATTTGGTATTTATTTAGGTCGATATGGGCGGTGGAATAGCTGGGATGTTCTAACAAACCCATCGGCACTGACGTTGGCAATTGGCCGTGCCTATCATGATCATTTGAGTTTGAAAATGACCATTGCCTATGGTTTTGTCCTAATACTTTTATACGTCGCCTTTTACTGGTATATCGAACACGAAAGCGACGAGGCAAAAAATCATTGATTTAGAGCCTGTTGGCCCAATGAAACATAAAATTTGTTTACAAACAACAGTCTGTTTGCTTAGTCTCGGCAAAACGTTAGATGAAAAGAAGACCGTTTTAACAATACATTTGCCGAATGATTGATTTCCGTAAAGTTCTGCGCAGCTTTCGGTTTGCAGGACAAGGTATTGTCGACTTGTTTCGGTTTGAGAACAATGCCAAAGTGCATTTGCTCATCGCTGTTCTGATCGTTGTAGCTGGGTTTATACTGAACCTAAGCCGCGTAGAGTGGGCAATCATTCTAACGCAAATTGGGCTGGTTTGGGCGGCAGAAGCGTTCAATACCGCTCTTGAAAAACTGTGCGATTTTGTATCGCCCGGTATTCATCCGCAAATTAAAGCCATTAAAGACCTGTCGTCCGGGGCCGTCCTTATTTTAGCCATCATAGCCGTAGCTGTGGGTATCATCATTCTGGGTGGGCGTCTGCTTGACCTTTTTACTATTACTCATTAATTACTAACTGCCTACAGCCCTTTTTACTTATTTACATTTACCACATGCACGAATCGCGCGAACATCTGCAAACGCTGACGGAAATCCGTAGCCTGATGGAACGGTCCTCCAAATTCCTGTCGCTGAGCGGCTTATCGGGTGTCTCGGCGGGCCTGATTGCTCTTGCGGGAGCGTTTCTTGTTTCAATGCGTCTGCAAACAGGCTTGTTCACAAATCTTCGTACTAATCCCGAAGACATTTATACACATACAAATCATCAGGATGTCAGGCAGTTTCTGGTGATGGTAGCGGTTGTTGTTTTAGTGCTGGCCTTGCTTTCAGGAAGCTACTTTACGGTTCGCAAAGCCCGTCGCCAGAAACAGAGCGTTTGGAACCAATCGTCGAAACGGTTACTATGGGCCATGCTCATTCCGTTAGCTACGGGGGGCGTGTTTTGTTTGGCACTACTCCAGTATAATTTAATTTGGCTGGCGTTTCCGGCAACGCTAATTTTTTACGGATTAGCCCTGCTCAATGGCAGCAAATTCACTCTCCGCGATGTTGAATCGCTGGCTTACTGCGAAATTGGCCTGGGATTACTGTCTTTATTTTGGCCGGGTTATAACCTTTTGACCTGGTGTCTTGGCTTCGGGGTTTTGCACATTGTGTACGGCCTGGCCATGTACTACAAATACGAACGCACCACCGCATGAAGAACGACCTGCTGGCACAATTTAATAAAGCCTTTGAAAGCAAAGCGCGGCTAAGCATCATGTCGGTTCTGATGGTCAATGAATTCATGAGTTTTAACGCGCTAAAAGAGT
>CAXVWN010000175.1:0-37745 GCA_964263725.1 Spirosoma sp. | reverse complement strand
CAACCCGTACAATTCCCCGGCCTACTCCCGGCATACCACTCATCGTTGCCCCTTCGGCCTGTAGCCGAAGTTCAGTCTTGGCATCAGACGTATAGAAAGAGACCGTTGCTTTCCCTTCGCTGTTGGTCTGGATCATGGGTGCCCAGAACAACGTTGTCCGGTAATCGGGTCTGCGTTCCGTCGTTCCGGAATTTTCTGTTTTTTCTTTAGTATAACGTGGCGCATAAAATTCCCGCACAGGCGCATAGCCCGGTAATTTAGCCATCAGCGTACCGGGGGCCACATCTTTGGAGTAATCATAGTTTGGCAGACCCCGCTTGGTCAGGATTGATATTACGCCACCCGATGCCCGCGAGCCGTAAATAGCTGCTGATGCTCCTTTCAATACATCCACCCGATCAACGTCCTGCACCGAAATAGTGGTTGCGGTTTGCAAGTCAACGGGCATGCCATCCAGTATAAACAACGGCTCAACAGGGCCGCTGAAGTTGACCGCCCCCCGAATTTGTACACGTGCCGTCAAGCCAGAACCCGTTACCTGTACACCCGCTACCCGCCCCTGAATGACGTCCAAAATAGTCAATCGTCCCGCCGTGTTTGTCTGGTCAAATTTGACGCTCGCATCGGGAGTGCCGTAAATAGTACGCGAATCCTGCTCTTTATACTTTTTGGCTTTAACCGTCACCGATTGCAATAGCACTTCACCGTTTCGGCGAATTTGTCGCTCAATTTCCTGATATTCTTTTGTGCGCTTTATAAAATCGGCTAGCTCATCGTGCCTGAATTCCAGTGGATTATAGGGCACTCTGGTAATCGTTACGGTTGGTATTAAAAGCTGGTCGAGTGAGATAGTCAGGTTCCGATTTGCATTGCCTTTAACTCCTTGAATCATCACCGTTGTTGTGTCGGTAAAATCAAGGCCGTAGGCAGCGTAATTGCCAGTGTCATCGGTTTCTCCAATCAGGATTTCACGCTGAGCGGCAACGCCCGCACTATCTTTTTTTGCCAGCATAAACGTTAGCTTAACTTTTCCGCCAATGTCTTTCTGATTTGGGCGTACAACCCGGCCCGTTAGTGACAAGCCTTGTTCTAACGGATATTTGTTCGGCGGAATGACTCCTGCCAACACATCAGCCCAAACGAAGCGTCGCCATCCTTGCGTCATTAGCAATAAATCCAACTGGACCCATCGTTCTTTATTAACGGGTTTGAAATAATAATCAGGTTGTTCGATTTGGCCAACTAAGTCGGACACCAGCAACAGATGCGATCTGATTGTTGCCCCGTTGGAATCGGCTTCGGGTGCGAGTCGGGCATCAACAGCGGCTAGCGACAGGTTAGCCGGAACAGGTTTACCATCGGCATTCGTCGTCGTAATTGTCAGATTAACCTGCTCCCGGTTTTTATACTGGAGTTTATCTGAAACCAATGAAACATTGAGCTGCTCACGTTTATTGATAAAAACAAGTCGTTCACAGACCGGCTTATTCGTCTCGTCGAAGAGCGTCAGTTGGGCAATACCTTCGGGAAACTCAGCCCGAGGTAATCGCACTACCGCCATTTTTTTTGTCAATCGTATTTTTGCCGCCTGAACAATTTGTCCTCTTGTTTGGGCAATTAGTGTTAAGGTAGCGCTGGTGTCGGTGGTGGTTTTATTATGCATCAGGTAGACCAGTACATTGTCTTTGTTAGTCAGGTTATCAACCTGCATAACCACACCCTGTTCCTGCACAGTCGGCATTGGATAAGTAGCCAGTGTACCATCGGCATTCGGCACGAAGGCGGTATAATGTTGTCCGGATTCAGGTTTGAACATAAAATAGCCCATACCCAAATGCATACTGGCAAAACCTGTGACCGTATCTTTTTTCGCATCCAGCACGAACCCTTTTATAGCCATACCCTGCTCTGATGAATTAACGGCTTTAAAAGCGACACGGCTACTTAATCCGGCAACTAGCTGTCCACCTTCGGGCAAAAATTGTACATCGGGACGGGTTGCTCCGTTTGATCTTCCATCGCTGATATTGGCACCATCGGCGGGCAGAATGGTCAGTGTTTTAGTAAAGAAATATGCATCCGGATAATTCCGCATGAAGTTGGTATACGCGCGGAGTTGATACGTGCCAGCCGGTAATGAATCGGCTAGAAAGAGTTGGCCGGGGGCATAGCTATTGGTTACCCGAAGCTGGGTCCTCAACCGAACGCGTTTGGCAATAGGGTCTACTAAGTCGACATATAATACCCGGCTAAGTGTATCAGCTTCGTGGGTGTTTCCGTTAAAAATATATCCTTTTAGCCATATGGTTTCGCCGATGAGATACGCATCCCGGTCGGTATGAATGTATACTTTTTCGGTAGGTCGCTGCTGGTTATAAACACGAAACTGTTCGAGTAATCGTTTGATAAACTCGTCATCGGCACGGTGAAAGGAGAAAAGTAAACTAATCGCAAGAATGGAAAACAACCCAACTGAGCGAAAAACGGCTGGACGCATAGAATAGTTTTTTGTGATTTAGGGGCTTCCTTTAGCAATGAAGTGACTAATTTAGCAAAATACCCTCTTTTAATTATGACTATACCCACTCATAAAACAGCGTTAGTACTCGGTGCTACGGGCCTGATCGGTAGCTTATTGACCCACAGGCTCGTTGATTCGCCAATTTATTCCAATATAAAAGTACTAGTCCGTAAATCGTTGAACTGGCAACATCCTCGTTTACAAGAAGTTCAGTTTGATTTCGATCATCCTAATAGTTTATTGATCCAAGCCGATGATATTTTTTGCTGCCTCGGCACGACTATGAAAAAAGCTGGTTCGAAGGAAGCTTTCCAAAAAGTAGATTATCAATACTCGATGGATATCGCCCGGCTGGGTCTGGCCAATGGGGCGCAGCAGTTCGCCATCGTTACGGCAATGGGTGCCGATACGGAGTCATCTTTTTTTTATAACCGGGTTAAAGGTGAAGTCGAGCGCGATTTGAGCGCCTTAAACTACCCAACTTTACTTGTATTCAGACCTTCACTCCTACTTGGCCGGGCCACTTTAGGGCGGGGAGAAACGCGTTTGGGCGAACGTATTGCCGAGGGGGCTATGAAGTTACTTAATCCACTAATCCCGGCAAAATACAAAGGTATTGAGGGCGCGAAAGTCGCCAATGCTATGCTGACGACTGCGCAGCAGGGACTAGCAGGTAAGCATGTTTTTGATTCGGATGCGTTGCAGGCGTTTTAATTTATTACTCCTTGGGATGGTTTGTTATTGACATTAAATCAGTCAACAATAGCCGCTTGGCAATTTGATTGAGTTGTTGTTCAGACCCTTGCAAATGAAAGGTTGTGTGTCGATGCTGTTGGTTCGCACCGGGGATTAAAGCAGCCGCTGGCGACGATGATTCCAATTCATAGAATTTCCCCATTTGTGGTTGTCCAAGTTTCATCGGACCATCATTATACGCATTAACAACATCACCAGAAAAGGGTTCTTTTTGATGCTCCCAGGCTGAATTAACGAATTGTCTGTCTTGGGGATTGAAGTCGTAGGTTACGAGCGTTAACGTTTGGGTTGAGGGGTCATAACTACCAAGCCAGTTTGTGGCTCGCTCGGGAGAAACCCCGATTTTCGCACGATACTGTGCATCAGCAGTAAAAAAGGCCGATCTCTTCCCCATGCGTAATCGGTCGGCTGGCACCTTCCCAAAATACGAATCATTTACGGGTTGGCCTGTTCCCTGCCGGTAGGGAACAATGATCATTGCTTTGGGCGATGCATTCATCATGCCCAAAATCCAGATCGAGGGCATACCCGTTTGCGAATTCCAGGCTTGTTTTCCCTGATTAGTGATCTTATTTTCTGATTGAATACCGACGATTTTAAGAGAATCTGTATTGATGGTTAATTGCGCATCTATTTCGGCTTTTGTCAACAACCGAACTGTTCGTTCGATACCGAGTTCAAAGCGAGTTCCGGCATAATTCGTCAATGATACATTACGGGTAAATGTAGCCGACGTTTTCGTACTATCAGTCAATGTAAACGGCTCTGAATCAATGGCCGCCGGAGTCTGCCAGTGTTCAGCTTCAAATGGAGCATCTTTCTTAAAAAACAAAGCATATTGCCCTCCCTCCGGTCCAAGCCAAAAACGGTCTTCGCCCCCAAAGGCATTCATGTGCGGCAGTATCTTCCCCGATTCAATTAAGGTATAATTAATCCAGCCGTAGCTCGCTTTTCCATCGGCACTGCTGGTCATCACGCGTCCCTGATAAGCCGGACAAATTAGAGCATGAGCCTCCTCATTCTGTAATTCGATTAAATCGGGATGGTACTTGTGCAAAAATTGCCGGTCTTTCGCATACGCACTTGAGTCAAATGATTGGTTTTCCACAGTTGACTTGTTGGTTTGCGCATCGTTAGTTTCTGATTTTCGACCCGAGCAGGCCGCAATTAACCCCATACAAACGAAGACGATGATTTTGTGCATAGCAATGTAAGTAGCAAGACGAAAAATGACGAACTTGAAAGCTTCATTTTGCTTGTAAGCTTATACCATTATAAATCACCGTGCCTATCCAATCTACTTTCCCGAATGAGCTGACTATCCGAGCCGCTACAGACAACGATGCGCCAATTATTTATGATTTCTTGTGTACACTAGAAGAAACTCCGCTGGATCAGGTTGCCTTTAATACCGTTTTCCATCACAATCTAACTAACCCACTCATACATTATTTAGTGGCCGAACAGCTCAGCGAAGTAGTAGGATTTGTGAGTTGTCACGTTCAATATTTGTTACATCACTGCGGCAAAGTGGGTGAAATACAGGAGCTATTTGTCCGGCCTGACGTTCGAAATCAACGTATTGGTCAACAACTTGTTGCTGCGCTCAATGCGCTGGCATTAAAAGAGAATTTTATAAATCTGGAAGTTACTACCAATCAAAAACGCACGGATACTATCCGATTTTACGAACGGGAATCATTTAGCCGAACACATTTTAAGTTAGTCAGACCTATCTATTCCTGATTTGCTTTCACACCTTATAGAAGCTATCTGATCACATCATCTTGAGAGAAGTCAACATGAAATGCAATCGAAGATTACAAAGAATGGTGACAGTCATTCATAAAACAGAAGAGCCGGTTCCTCACTCGAGGAACCGGCTCTTCTGGTAAAACAATTGATAACTTAATTCAAGAATTTCAACCGTAAATCGTTCAACTGACTACGAATAGAGCCATCAACCTGTTGATCACCAACGCGCAGCACGTAGCCACCAATTAGGTTTGAGTCCAGTTTTTCTTCTAACTCGACCAATTTACAGCCGGTTGTTTGCATAACCATTGCCTTAAATTTGTCGCGTTGTATAGCCGTTAGCGGCACAGTTGTAATAACCGTTGCACGCTCAATGCTTTTCAGTATGTTGTATTGGCTAATAAACTGTTCAGCAATGGCATCCATGATACCTTCCCGGTTTTTCTTAGCGATGATTTCAAAAAAAGCCATTGTTATCGGATTAACCCGATTGGTAAAAGCAGCTCTCAGAACAGCACTTTTCTTTTCAGCACGAACAATAGGGTTTTTTAACATGAGCATCAGTGGCCGACTTTGGTCTACTGTGTTCTTAAAAAACTGCATATCCTTGTACATTGTCTCGGTCAGGCCTTGTTCCTGCGCCAGATCCAATAACGATTTGGCGTAGCGGGCGGCAACTGTAGCAACAGCCATAATCGATTAGTTTAAGCGTGAATCAGAGACTAAATCCGTTATCAACTTCTCCTGCGATGATTTATCGCTAAGCTCCTTACGAAGAACTTTCTCCGCAATATCAAGCGAGAGTGTAACTACTTCTTTTTTCATTTGCGCGACTAAAGCCTGTCGTTCGTTTTGCATTGACTCACGAGCCTGTTCCAAAATACGTTGCCCTTCAGCAGCGGCTTTGTCACGCGACTCAGCCAGCATTTTGTCAGCCGTGTCTTTGGCACCACGTAGTATAATTTCGCGCTCTGAACGGGCCTGTGCCAGCAACTTTTCGTTGTCAGCTTTTAGAGCCGTCATTTCAATCCGAGTTTTTTCGGCCAGGTCAAGCGCACTCTGGATATTATTTTCGCGTTCATTCAGGCTTTCGGTAATGGGTTTCCAGGCAAAAGCGCGAAGAATGAGAAACAGGCCGAGGAAAACCACTACCTGCCAAAATAAAAGACCGAGATCGGGTGTAAGTAAGTCCATGAGTGTGAATTATGGATAAATCAATAAGAGAAGATGGAGTCAATCTTTTGGTAGAGAACGTTCACCCGTCGGCAACCCCAAACGGGCGAACGTTTCCTGGAAAACTGGGTGAGTAGTGCTGCCAGTGCCTATTGCAACCAGCCTACTCAAACTTGAGTACCTGCTTAGGCCGTAGCGACCAGCAGACAAATAACAGCTGCGAACAGAGCCACGGCTTCAATCAGAGCCGCGATGATCAGCATGGCAGTTTGGATACGACCAGCCGCTTCTGGCTGACGGGCAATACCTTCCATGGCACTACCACCAATTTTACCGATACCCAGACCAGCACCAATAGCGGCCAAACCAGCGCCAATAGCGGCACCCATAACCGAAACACTACCAGTAGCTTCTAACAGCAGGGAAAACAACATTGCGAACATAAAATTCAAACGTATTTATTAGTGAAACAAAAGATTGCTCTTCAAAACCTATCACCTGAAATTAGCCAGATAATAGTCAACAATTAACCTAACTCTGAACCTGTCCCTTCATAACCAATACCGTGGTCGGCTTCGTGGTGGTCTTCTACCGCGCTGCCAATATACATGGCCGTCAACAGCGTGAAGATAAATGCTTGTAAAAACGCCACCAACAATTCGATTAAATTCAGAAACAAGGTAAAAAACAGCACGACCGGGCTAATGGCAATACTCGTACCCATGCCGCCCATGTGATTGGCCATAAAAATAAGACCCAACAAACTCAAAATGATGATGTGCCCGGCGGTGATGTTGGCGAATAACCGAATCATGAGCGATAATGGCTTCATGAATACGCCTACAATTTCAACCGGAATCATAATTGGCAACAGCGCAATAGGAACGCCCGTTGGCTTAAGAATGTGTAGCCAGTAATGCTTATTCCCACTAAACGTAACGATCAGGAAGGTAATAACAGCCAGTACCAGCGTAACGGTTATATTTCCTGTCAGGTTGGCGGCACCCGGTAACAAACCCAGCAGGTTGTTGACCAGAATGAAGAAAAACAACGTCAACAGATAAGGAAGGAACTTCGTGTAGTTGGGACCAATACTTGGCTTGGCAATTTCGTCCCGAACAAACAGAATGATTGGTTCCAGCAACGACTGAATGCCTTTGGGCGCTTTGCCTTTATTTTTTGCGTATCCCCGACTAACGGCCGGAAACAGCAACAGCATAATAGCAGCACTCAATAAAAGCGACGCCACGTTTTTGGTAATGGAGAAGTTGTAAAGCTTAGCTTCGTGATCAACAATTCCGGCTTCATTAACGCGGTGAATTTTACCGTGTACGTTTTTGTACCCGTTGTAAACCTGTTCATGAGCCAGCCGTGCAGAAGAGAACACTTCCATTCCCCGGTCCTTTGAATACAAAATCACTGGTAATGGAATAGTAAACCCATGCGCTAACTCCCAACCATGGTCATCTTTAATATGGTGCATAATCATGGCACCTACATCAAACTTTTCCTTTTTGGCGGGTGCTTCACCTTCCTGTTTAGCATGCGTCTCACCCTCGTGACCATGCTCTTGTGCTTGTGCACCTACTAACGAACTCAGAATGAGAGCCGTTGCTAACAAAATTTTATTAATAGCCGAACGCATCATATGATGTGACAGATCCTTTTTACGAATCGCGTCGCAAGTTACGAGTAACCGCCCAAATCTCAAAGCCTGTATAACATATATATAGTACAAGAAAGTCCAAAATGAAGGCTCGACGCTGTTCGATATGACGGAATAGAAAAAAACCAACAAAGGCCAGCCCCAGAATCAAACGAGCAACTGTTGCAGCCATGTAGAGTGGTATAAATCGCTCTTGATCATCCTGTAAACCAGTCTCTACCAACCGATGCGTCAAAAATGAGACACTTAAAAAAAAGAGTAATAGAATCTTCCAGCTAGGGTGCAACCAAGGAAAAACAGAATATTGTTCGACTAAGAAAAATGCAATTGCAAGTAGTGCTGTGAATAAAATTGTTCGGATCATAATGGGCGCTGGGCCAGGCATTTTGAGTAAAATTACCTCAAGTTTAATACCCTATTTTTTTGTCAATTGGCGAATAAATAGATAGAGCGATGCGCCGATAGCCGTTAACGATAATACAATTGTCCAGATAGGCCGACGATTATTCTGCCAGCCATCCAGCTTCATACCTACCCAAACGCCCAGGCCAATAGTGCCCAGCATTTGAAAGGCTATCCCACTAAATTGTACAAACGATGTTGTCTTTTCAGTCACTTTTGCCGGGAGTTTACCTCCCCGAATTGGCTTATTCAGATCGTTATGATCGGGTTGGTCGGGGGTGTTTTCCATAGAATTAGTGCCTGTAATGTTATATGCCGTGCAAAATTCGTTAATTTGGGCTAACGTTCCATATTACCAAACCGCCCAGCAACGTTTTAGTACGAGTGACCACGTGTTATTTTTCGAATGTCCCGCTATTTAGGTAAATCCCTCTTTCTGTTTCTAACGGTCATTGCTTCACTGACCGGCGGGCTGGTGTCGTGTTCGCAGTACAGCACTAAGCCGGTTAGTAAAGGCTATCATAATCTAACGGCGCATTTTAACGCCTATGTAATTGCCCGCGACCAGATTAATCAGGCTGAACAGGTATTATTCATAAACAGGCAGGAGAATTACAATCAGTTGATGCCTATTTTGTTGCCGGTCGATTCGATGCTGATTCAACCGGTGAAACCCCAATTAGACGATGCTATCAAGAAAGCGTCGCTCATTCCGGAACGACATCAAAATAGTAAATGGCTAGACAATGCCTATATTCTTATTGGGCGAGCGAGGTTATTAAAGCAAGACTTGCCTAATGCCATTGAGGTTTTTAAGTACGTAAATACAAAAGGCACAAATGAAAACGACAAACATACGGCCTTAGTTGGTTTGATGCGGGCTTATATCGAAGCAAGTGATTACACAAATGCGTTGAACGTGGCTGAATTTCTTCGCACACAACCACTTAACAAGCCTAACACGCGCGATTTTTACATAGTAAAGGCTTATTTACACGAGCGTCAGGGCGAGTATGCCACCGCTGCTGGTATTTTAGATGCTACTTTTCCGGTACTAAAAAAAGGAGAATCGACAGCCCGGCTTCATCTGATCGCCGGACAATTGTACGACTTGATTGGCCAACCAGCCAAAGCTGTTGATCATTACCGTCAAGTGCTAAAGTCGCGCCCAACATACGATCAGTCATTTTATGCTAATCTCTACGCTATTCAGAGCAACGGGCTGACAGGCGATCAAAAGCGTATGGCGCAATCGGCCGAAACATTTGAGAAGCTACTTAATGACCGCAAGAATACCGATCTGAAAGATAAGGTGTATTTTACAATGGGATTGCTCGAAGCACGTAGCGGTCGAATCAATCAAGCCATCAAGTATTATAGTCAGTCGATTCAGGCGGCAGGCACAAATACAACACAAATACCGTATACGTATCTGGAAATTGGGAAGTTGTATTTCGAAAAGAAAGCCGACTATGAGCACGCCAAGGTATATTATGACAGTGCGCTGGCTTTACTTCCAAAGCAATCGCCCGACTATGCGGCTCTGCTAACCCGGAAGAAAACACTTGATGATTTTGTTCAGTACAAAACAACAATACGCACCGATGATAGTTTGTTGACGCTGGCAAAGATGGACCCTTCTGCGCTTGATAAACTGCTTGACCAGGCAATTGTCCAACGCGCAAAAGAAGACAAAGCTCAAGCCGCTCTAGCCCAACAAATTGTAGATCGGGCAACAGGAGGCAACGGTAACGCAGTGCCAGGCGCAACTAACTCAAATTTGCAACCTGCTGAACGTTGGACGCTCTACAATCCAGTTGCCCTAAGCCAAGGAAGACAGGAGTTCTCGGTACGCTGGGGAAATAGGCAGCTCGAAGACAATTGGCGACGAGGCAACAAAGAAGCGTCAGTTGCGATAGCGCCCGTGAATAGTCCGATAAATGGCGCATCACCGGCCAATTCACTGAATCCAAATGCCACATTACAACCGTCGGACGCCAATACCGTACCCGTCGTCCTGACCAATTCTAGTACTAGCCAAAAAGGACAGAAAGATGTCATGATGGCCAAGATACCTTTTGCTAAAGAAGCGCAGTCTGCGGCTAATCAACGCATAGAGAACGCTTTATACAAGCTGGGAAAACTATACAAATTCGATCTTAATCAGCCTACAGACGCTATTCCAACGTTTGAGCAATTATTAATACGGTATCCTAACACACTTCAGAAACCAGAGATCTATTACTTGCTTTACCTCTCAAATGAGCAGATTGGCAAGTCATCGGCCTGGAAGGATAAATTGCTGGCTGAATATCCAAACACATCGTATGCTCGTTTAACGGGGAAAGCTGTTGCGCAGACAAGCGATTCGGAGGCACAGGCTCTCAAAACCTACACTGACATTTACGATCTTTACAAAGCGAATAATTCTGCAGAAGCCTTAACCCGCGCCGAAAGCGCCCTAGGTAGTGTTGCAGGGACTCAATTGGAGGACAAATTGGCCCTGTTGCGAGTTATGCTATTGGGCAAAGTTAAAGGTGTAGAGGCTTATCGCCAGGCATTAAGTGAGTTTGTCCGGGATTATCCTGCTAGTCAGTTATTACCCCATGTGAAGGAAATGCAGGCTGCTGCCGATCAAATAACGGCGAAGAGAAAATGAGCTCGTTCGCTACTGTGTTGAGAAACTACTGGTTTATTCTCGTCTCTCAATACCAACACTATTAAATATTAACAATTATACATGTTTGACTTTGCTCCTGGTCCTTACCGGAAGATAATCCGAAACCTCTGGCGATACTCGCTCGTTGGTATTATTCTGTTAGTCTTGTATGTTCTTGCCGTCAGCTACAATTTTTTGTGGCTCTTCGGGGGTATGCCGAGCCTAAAAGCACTTGAAAACCCAAAAAGCGAAGAAGCTTCCGAAGTATATACGGCTGACAATCAATTGCTGGGCAAATATTACGTTGAAAACCGGACACCTATCGAGATTTCGCAAGTGTCGCCTAACGTGACGTCGGCCCTGCTAGCAACAGAAGATGCCCGCTTTATTAAGCACGCTGGCATTGACCCTCGTTCGCTGTTTCGAGCGGTGGGTGGCTTCCTGACGTTTAAAGACGCATCAAGTTCAGGGGGAGGCAGTACGCTCACCCAGCAAACAGCCAAGAATCTATTCGATACGCGACAGGAAGAATTACGTGGTGTGTTGGGCCATATTCCGATTATTAGCCTAGTCATTGCAAAAACTAAAGAATGGATTTTGGCGGTTCGTTTGGAGCGAAATTATACAAAGCAGGAGGTTATGATGATGTACCTCAACACGGTTTCATTCGGTAATAACACGTACGGCATTAAAACAGCGGCCAAAACATACTTCAGTAAGGAGCCCTGGAACCTAAATGTTGAGGAAGCCGCATTACTGGTGGGTATGCTCAAAAACCCAACTTTTTACAATCCGCGTTTATTTGAAGATCGTACGAGGGACCGGCGAAATGTCGTGCTGGGCCAGATGAAAAAATACAAATTTCTAACTCAGGAACAGTTTTTCACGTATAAGAATAAGCCGTTGAAGCTTGACTTTAGCGTTGAGAACCAAAATACGGGGATGGCGGCTTACTTTAGGTCTGTTATTCGAGATGACATTAAACACTGGATCAAGCAGTATAACGATGAGAATCCGGGTGCTGAGTTGGACCTTTACACCAGCGGTCTAAAAATCTATACGACCATCGACTCGCGCATGCAAGCCTACGCCGAAGAGTCTGTTATGGCCAATATGCGTGATCAACAGAAGAAATTTTATGAACACTGGCGTGGCCGAAATCCCTGGGTAAAAAAAGACCCACGAACGAAGAAGTATATCGAAATTCCGGGTTTCATCGAATCAGTAGCACGACGAACGGTACGGTTTAAACAATTGAAAGCCGCTTATGGTCCTGATGAAAAAACAATCTGGCAGGAGATGCGGAAGCCCATTAAAATGAGGGTTTTTGTGTACGGTGGCCGACGTAATGAGAAAGACACGACCATGAGTTCGCTGGATTCGATTAAGTATTACAAGCGTTTACTTAATACCGGTTTCATGTCGATGGACCCCCGCTACGGCCACGTAAAAGCTTGGGTGGGTGGAATAAATTTCAAATACATGAAATTTGACCACGTCCGTCAAAGTCGCCGTCAACCCGGTTCGACATTTAAGCCATTCGTGTATTTAACGGCTATGGATCAGGGGTTTGTAACGCCCTGTAGTCATCTTCTCGATCAACCAACTGTGTTTGCTCATGGTGAGGATCACAATAATGGACCGGCCTGGATGCCAAAAAACTCGACGGGTCGATATAGTTATCAAAGTTTATCCTTGCGTGAGGCTTTGGGGCAATCAATTAATACCGTGAGTGCTCAGTTGATCAAAAAAACCCGCGCTGAGGCAGTTATTAAATACGCCCATGAAATGGGCATTGAAAGTAAAGACTTACCGGATAACCCAACCCTATGTCTGGGCACCGGCGATGTATCAGTTTATGAGATGGTGGCTGCGTATTGTGCGTTTGCAAATGGTGGTACGCGTGTTCGCCCCATGATTCTGATGCGTATTACGGATAAGAATGGAAATGTTTTGAAGAATTTTACGCCTGATGCCAAACAGGTTATCAGTGCCACTCGGGCTTATGAAATGCTGCACTTGATGCGTGGGGCTGTTGAAGACCCAAATGGAACGGCCCAACGGTTACGAACACAGTATAAACTGCTGGAGGGCGGAAACGAAATTGCGGCTAAAACCGGAACAACATCGAATTACTCGGATGCCTGGTTCATGGGTATGACACAGCATCTCGTTTCTGGACTTTGGGTTGGGGGTGATGATCGTCCTATCCACTTTCGTACCATCGAACTAGGACAGGGCGGTCGGCAAGCAATGCCTGCCTGGGCGATGTATATGCAGAAAATATACAAAGATCCCACATTAACCCAGTATCGCCCCGAGCCCTTTCGCAAGCCTAATAATTTTAAGATTGATTGTGGCGGTTACCACATAGACTCTTCTCAACGGTATATTCCGCCGAAAGTAGTGCCAGAAGATGAAGATGAAATTTTGCAGTAGATTTATCCGGGCCAGCATCTTGCTGGCCCTTTTTAATAGATAAATTGTCGGCAACCTTTAGCGTATATTGGTTGTTTTGTAATACCGACCGCCCTGGTCGGATGGTAAAATTAATTCCCGGTCGGCACGGCCGGTACTACGGTATGCCCGAATTTGACTATAAAAAAGAGTTGACCAAAGTGCCGCACGAACCGGGCGTCTATCGCTATTTCGACGTATCGGGTGAGGTGATTTATGTTGGTAAAGCAAAAGACCTGAAAAACCGGGTTAGCAGTTATTTCACCAACTCGAAAGGGCATGATCGAAAAACAGTGCGTCTGGTAAGCCAAATTCGAAAAATCGAGTTCACTATTGTACATACCGAATTTGATGCTCTTTTACTGGAAAACCAACTAATTAAGCGCTATCAGCCAAAATTCAATATTCTTCTTCGAGACGACAAGACATATCCCTTTGTTTGTGTCACCAATGAACATTTTCCGCGCGTTGTAACTACCCGACGAATCGATCGCAAGCAGGGTACCTTTTATGGCCCATTCGCCAATTTGAAACCCATGTACACGGTTCTGGACATGTTTAGCCAACTGTTCACAATTCGTACCTGCAACTATAACCTTGCTCCCGAAAATATTGAAGCGGGTAAATATAAAGTTTGTTTAGAATATCATATCGGGAACTGCAAAGGCCCCTGCGAAGGCAAACAGGCAGAAAGCGACTACGATAGTGATATTGAGCAGATTCACCATATTTTGAAGGGCAACCTTAAACCTGCGCAAGATTACTTCAAAACCCGAATGGTCGAAGCAGCCAACGAGCTGGCGTTTGAACAGGCCCAAAAGCACAAAGAAAAACTCGATGTATTACAGCGGTTTCAGAGCAAATCGACGGTTGTCAATCCAAAAATTGCGGATGCCGATGTGTTTTCGATTGCTTCGGATGAGTCAGCCGCTTATGTCAACTTTATGAAAGTGGTCAATGGTACAATTGTTCAGGCGCATACTGTAGAGATCAAGAAAAAACTTGACGAAACGGACCCTGATTTATTGGCGATGATGATTATCGAATTTAGGGACCAATATGGTAGTCAGGCGAAAGAAATAATTACCAACATACCATTGGATGTGGATTTACAGGCAGAAGTAACCGTCCCGCAGATTGGCGATAAGAAGAAATTGCTAGATATGTCGCTTAAAAACGTACTGTATTTCCGGCGTGAACGACAGGAACGTGCAGCCGCTGAAGCCACCGCTAATGCCAGTAAAAAAGACCGTGTACTCATTCGGCTAAAGCAGGACTTGCAGCTTAAAGCGATCCCTAATCGTATTGAGTGCTTTGATAACTCGAATATTCAGGGCACTAATCCTGTGTCGGCAATGGTGTGTTTTATAGGTGGTAAGCCAGCTAATAGAGAATACCGGCATTTTTCTATTCAGACTGTTATAGGACCCAACGATTTTGCCAGTATGTACGAAGTTGTTACGCGACGATATTCTCGCGTATTAACGGAGGGAACAGATATGCCAGATCTTATCGTGATTGATGGCGGTAAAGGGCAACTTAGCGCGGCTTGCGATGCATTAAAAGCGCTCGACTTGTATGGTAAAGTGCCTATTATTGGTATTGCGAAACGGTTGGAAGAAATCTATTTTCCCGAAGATAATCTGCCACTTTACATCGACAAAAAATCGGAGTCGCTGAAGCTTATCCAGCGAATCCGGGATGAAGCCCACCGTTTCGCGATCACTTATCACCGAGACAAACGTAGTCGCAATAGCCTGATTAGTGAGTTAGAGAATGTGGAGGGTATTGGTAAAAAAACGGCTGCGAAACTTCTTAAACACTTTAAGGGCGTTACAAAAATCCGCGAAGCCGCTTTTGATGATGTAGCTGAACTCGTTGGTAAAGATCGAGCGGATAAGTTGAAGAAGTATTTTGATACGATTGATAATGGGTAAAAAGTGAACGAGCGACTGGAAAGTCGCTCGTTCACTTTTTACTATCACATAAAAAAAGCGGCTTTTAAGCCGCTTTTTTATTAATATTCCCAGAGGCTATGCTCGGTTTCCATTAACTCGTATTCTGTCTGGTAAGATTTTAATAAACCTTCCCGGTCACCATACATACCAACTAAGTCCGTGTCACCAGGATTAGCTACTTTCGTAATACGACCGTAGAACAGACGCAGGTCAAAGGCATCAGCTAGATTCTTATGCTGCGCCTGATTCTGCGGGTTGTACCAGATGAATTTTTTCGGGTCGCTACGGAATAATTTGTCAAGATCCTTATACTTAAATGTAGCCAGAGGAGTTTCTACACCAGCCGTATTTTTATCTGAAGGCAAGTAAATCGTTATCGTCTGGATATCATAGTACAAGCGTGACCGTTTCTTATCAAAAATCCAGTCTTCTTTAATCTCCATGATATTGAAGTCCTTGGCAAAGTATTCATCACCCATTGGAACAGCTGCAACTTTAGCAACTGTATCAACTTTAGGAGCTTCAACTAGAGGCTGAGCTAATTTTCCTTTTTTGCCTTTCTTATTAACGGCTACAGCCTTCTTTTTAGGCGCTCCCCAACCGTCATCTGCAGGCTGAGCGGCTGCCTTTTTAGGCGCTCCCCAACCATCATCTGCTGGTTTGGCGGCTGTTTTTTTAGGATCTGTTTTCTTAGCGTCGTCCCAGCCATCAGCTTTACCAGTCGCTTCGTTACCAAAACCAGCCTCAATCTCTTCTTTCGATAAACCGCCACCCGTATTAGGCATAATCATGCGCTGCTGAAATTTTTCTGGTGTCAGTTTAGTAGCCACCGAGTCGTTTTCATAGCCATCAATTAAGCCAGCTTTCATGGCATCAATCAAATACTTTGATATTTCGTTATTCTTCGAGAATAGCGATTGATTCTGTTTCTCCTTCAGGTCAATACGACGCCAAAGGGTCTTCTTCATCATTATATCATTATCGTTGATTGACCGAACCGAATTTGCGTTTACACCATTATTGGCTTTTTCCTGCGCTATCGCTCCCCCACCAGCTACCGCCAGTAATGCAGCAGCTACGGCCATCGTTCTAACTTGTTTCATTGTCAAGCGTTGTTTGTATCCTCTGTTCCTTTTCATAACGAAGGACTGCTTTGTTTAGTACGATTAATATAGCGGTACTGTTTGCTGAGGGCTTCCCATAGAAACGTCACTTATTTCGCCACGGAAATTCCGACGTTGAACACCATCAACCTGAATTGACAATCGATCACCCGGCTGAAATTCAGCCGCCATCGACCCCAGTGAGCCACCAGCTGGCCCTAGACTAAGCGAAGATCCTATTTTACGAGTTCCTCTTGCATGAATGATTGTAATACCCGTAACTCGGAAATTGGCATCATCTGGTGAGTAATTACGGAAGCTTTCATCGGCTACCGCTGCTACCCGGATACTCCTTGCTGATCCAACTGGTATGCCACGTGGATCACCCACCTTAGTACCACCAACATAGTACTCTATAGTCGGTTTTGGCACCCGGTTTACACGGAAGTCATTCTTACCCAGTAAACTACCAGCATTACTAACATTTAGCGTCAAGTGGGCAGCACTAGGAACAACTGTAATTTTCCCTTTTTCACCCGATGTGACAACAGAGCCACCATCGGCCGAGAAACTTGGATTCCAAAGCGCACCTAATTGTGGGCTCTGCACACTCAGTTTGTTAGCACATCCAAGATACAAAGGTGGGAATGAACCCGACTCAATTTCGTAGGAAGGTTTCGCAACGAAATACTCAGCAGACAATGGAACAGTCTTTAAACCGGCCGGTGTCTGGTAGGCAATCGAACCTGTAAGCGTCCGTTTTGACAAACCGTTTTTATCATACGCTCCGCCTTGGGCTGTAAATTCAATAATTCCTTGGCCATCCTGCACACGTACTGCTCCACCATTTAAGCTCATCCGTGGTTGAATACCTGAAGACGATGCAGCCAAAAACATCTGGCCCTTAAACTTAGTACCGGCTACCACCACCTTTGAATCCATGCTCAACATGGCAAGAATTTTGTCAAACTTCACATCCTGGGCACCAACTTTACTAGCTAATACATCAAGTACTTCACCTTCAAGCCGACGTACGTCAGCCTGCTTCTGACTTAAAACGGCTAATGCCGCTGGTACTGGAGTTTGGGCAAAATTCAACTCAGAGAAGTCTTTTCTCTTCTGGTCAGGAGAATGACTGGCAATTGGATCGTCTTTGCCATCAAGAGCCATTGGACTATACTTATTACCCGAAAGTCTGGAAAGGTTTTCCGTGTAATTGTTTAGTTGATCCTTCAACTTAAAAGCAGCACCGTTACGGTTTGTGCCGATCATCAATTGAGCTACAGATTCCTCTTCGCTCAGGTTCTTGATGTTACCTGCTTCATCACGACCACCACTTGATTCTACCAGTTGCTCCTTGAGTTTATCAAGTTCACCACTCATAGTAGCCGTTAATTTCCGAACTTCATCGGCTTGTTTAACGATGGCTAAGTCTGTAGCTCGGTTGCCTGACTTTTCAACTGTTGCCCGGATATTATCAAACGTAGACTGGTTAACCTTACTAACGGCTCCAGTAGACTGCTCTAAGCTATTATTAATTAAAACGAATTTCTCCAGAATGGCCGACGTGACTTGCAGAGCCAATAATGCGGTCAAAACCAGATACATCATCCCGATCATTTTCTGACGGGGTGTCTCTTTTGTGCCTGCCATAAACTATGGTAGTGATAATAAAAAGTTGTGGAACTGACCGCCGTAGCGGTTATATTTTGTTATGAAGCAGTAAAGTTTAAGTTGTAGATTTCAGAACATTGTTCTGAAATCTTATCAACGCTGTAACTATACAACCAACTATTTACTTTGAGTACCCCGCATAGCGGTCAGCATGCTGCCATACACATTATTAAGGGAGGCCAAATTGCCCGTCAGCTTAGCCAATTCACTTTTGAACTGTTGCGTATCGCGGCTAGCATCGCTCATGTTTTCCATTGCGGCAGACAAACTACCGTAGAAAGCGTTCATTGCTTTTAAATGCTTGTTCGTATCCTGCAACTCCAATTCATAGACAGCATTCAACGCACCCATGTTCTTGGTAACTTTCTGAAATTGATCGCGGTAATCTTTAGCGTCTGTAGTCGCATCGGCCATAGAATTCATCGCTGTGATAGCCGTACCGTATGATTTATTCATTTCACCAATCGAACTTGATGCCGATTTCACATTACGTGCATAATCATTGGTAGCAACAGTGGCGTCAGTAAGATCAGACAGTTTTGAAACGGTATCGTTGAGGTTGCGGAAACCTGACCCTAAACGTTCGAATACGTCAGGCGTTACTTTCGCCTGTGCCAACATTTGGTCCATATTACCTGTAAGGCCATTGGCTTGTGGAGCTAGTTTGCGAGCTTCGCCTTTAAAATCATCGGCTAGTTCGGGATAAACCTTTTCCCAAGCATATCCATCGCCAGCCGTAGTTGGCATTGTAAAACTTTGAACAGCGTACAAGGCAAAAATAACTACCTCAGTTAATAGACCAGCTGTTAATAGCCAGCCGAATTGTTCGTTGTGTGTAATTTTGGCCCAGGCACCGGCAATAACGACGGCGGCACCGGCACTATAAATGGTTGGTACTAAACGATCCCAAAAGAAATTCGTGGACTTTTCTGCTGCCATGGTAAGCGATTGTTGGTTGGACTAGGTAATTGATTTGTACGGGTAATTTTTATTGTAACGTAGTGGACACGGAAGCCCTACTTTGAGTATTTATGCCTTTTTAGCAGATGCCTTCTTAGGACTTTTGCTCTTACTGCTACCGCCTACCCGGCCTGCGGCAGTGCGACCTTCAAGATTATCCATTACACAACGGAAACCAATGTACGAGCGTTTCTGGTCTTCGTATTCATAAGAGCGCGTACCAGTTTCGAGGTAATAAGCAATATCTTTCCAGGAACCACCCCGAACTACCTTACGTGGTTCATCGGCGTTTTGGTTATCCGGGTTCATATCCCAAACAATGGCATTTGTATTATCAGCGTAAGCATCTCGGCACCACTCAGCTACATTTCCAGCCATGTTATACAAGCCGTAATCATTTGGATTGTAGGCTGTTGCGGGAGCTGTGTATGGGTATCCATCAGCATCGAAATTACCACGTTGTGGTTTAAAGTTGGCCAGGTAGCACCCTTTTCCGTTGGCTACGTAAGGGTTGCCCCAAGGATATTTGGCACCACTTTTACCGCCACGGGCCGCCCATTCCCATTCAGCTTCCGATGGAAGCCGAAAACCGAACGATTTATAACCGCCATCTTTTGTACGAAAATCATCAAGTGTGTTCGTGCGCCACTTGCAGAAATGCTTGGCCGCGATCCAGCTTACGCCTACTACCGGATACGTATCGAAAGCTGGGTGTCCATAATAGTGTTCCAGCATTGGGTCACCATTGTGGTAAGTGAAATCATTTTTCCAGACTGTCGTATCAGGATAGTATTTGGCCATGATTTCCTCTTCGCCCAGTGTCGAAACGGAATCAGCCAAAAGCGCATTTACATACTGCCGATATTCATGGTTCGAGATTTCGGCATCATCCATATAGAATGAGCTAATGGTTACCTGTCGATTCATATTGATTTGAGTGGCAGCTACATCTTCATCAGCCTGACCCATAATAAATGAACCCGACGGAACGAGTACCATGCCAAAAGGAGTAGGTTGTTTCCAGCCTTTACGCCCGGTAGCGGTAATCTCTCCGTTCGTAACACCGACTTCACCACCACCTTTACCACTTTTACCGCCAAATTTTGACTTCAGAAAGCCACAACCTTGCAAAAGCAGTAATACTGCCGCGCCCATTATCACCCGGGTTGCGTTGACTGTTAACCAGTTATAATTCATCATTGTCGAACTTTTACCTTCTTCTTGTGCGAGACCAGACTAAAAACGAAAATCTGTTTGGTTATTGTATGTTAAATTCAGGTTCAGCGTATTTTCTCTACTTACTACCTGTAGACTTACTCAATTTGGATTATGTTCCTGTTTTGAAATAAGTACATTCCCTCAAAAATAAGGCACCCATTGCAGACTGCCTAACAAGAATTTTGCCAAAAAAGCTTTTTTATCGAAATACAATCGAGAATTGAATGTTTTTTTGACTTATTAATACCGAAAACGAGGAGTCCTGATAATTGGCTTCTTGCGGGCATCGGGTGCGGGCAAGGCATAACCCAGTATAATCTCGTACGATGTCGGGCTTTTTATTTGTGTGCCTCCTACTGTAATATCCAAGGCCGCACCAAGTCTCAATGCATTATTACGCATTAAATTGACTCCGGCAGTAGCCATAATAGCATCTTTAAACCGATACCCCACCCCGCCCCATATACGGTTATCGTACGTAGCCAATAAGTTTAGCGTCGCCACTGACCCACGAATCCCTTCTGCTGTACTATATTGTACCAACAATGATGGCTGCACGTCAATATTGTAGCCTATTCCGAGTCGGTAACCTGCGGTTAAATAAGCCTTGCTGTTAGATGGATCTATCGAACGGTCAGCTATATAACTGTATGTAGCTCGATTTAAGTGTGTCATACTTACACCCAACCAGTAATCGGTTGTGTTGTAATAGACACCAGCACCGATATCAGGTTTAAATTGATTGATTCGCCCGGTCGTCAGTAAAGGGTCGCCGGGATCGCCGGGACGAAACTGGCCAAAGTCAAATCCCCGGTTAAACATGCCTCCTTGAATGCCCAGGGCAAGGGTGCCATTTTTTAAGGCCAAGCGGTAGGCATATGACACCTGCACGGCCTGATTAATTGACGGGCCGTATTTATCATTGAGGGCATAAATACCGATACCACTATTGATTTTGGCCAATGGCATATTGAACGACAAAATCTGTGTGCTCTGCGCGGCACCTTCATCGCCCGTACCAACCGTCTGATAGCCGGCATATTGCGTTCTTTGGGTAATTTGTATACGCGGCACTCCTTCCGACCCGGCCGCAGCCGGGTTATAGTAAAGAGGGTTATACATATACAGACTAAGTTGCGGGTCCTGCTGAGCAAAAGCGGTTGGAGCAACAATCGTCAGCAGTAAAAAAGCAAAAACGTAGAGTGTGCGAATCATACGACCTAACCGAAATTCAGAACAGCTGTTGACAAACGAAAACAACGTTCCTGTAAATACTATCACAGTTTACAACTAAACGCCTGTAAGAGCAAATTATTGGACTGTAAATAAAGGCAAAATGCCGGAAGCGAGCCAATAAACTCGGTCCCGGCATTTTGCTTTCGTATAACCCTGTCGTTTATAAATTGTTAGCCTTTTTCAGATACAGGTCTAAGGCGCCTGTCATAGATGGAGCATTCGGTAGCGGGGCTTCAATATCAAGGACCAAACCAGCCTCAATGATAGCTTTGGCCGTTGTTGGACCGAAAGCGGCCATACGCGTACCGTTTTGATTGAAGTCCGGGAAATTGCTCATTAGCGAACTTACCCCCGACGGGCTAAAAAAAGCAATGATGTCGTAACTCTGAATGTCCAGATCCGACAGGTCGGTAGGCACCGTGTCGTACATAACAGCCTCGGTAAAATGGAGACTACTCGTGTCCATAAATTCAGGGATATCGTTTCGCCGGATATTCGAGCATGGAAACAGGAACTTTTCGTTCTTATGCTTCTTAATCAGATCAAATAACTCAGCTGCCGTTTTGGTCCCGTTAAAGATTTTACGCTTCCGAATGACGATATACTTCTGTAGATAATTGGCTGTCTGCTCCGAAATACAGAAGTATTTCATATCGGCCGGTACCTCAACACGGCCTTCCTGGCAAATCCGAAAAAAATGATCGATGGCATTACGGCTGGTAAAAATAATAGCCGTATGCGCCAGAATATTGATTTTCTGACGCCGAAAATCCTTAAACGACTCACCCTGAATTTGAATAAAAGGGCGGAAGTCGACTTGAAGATTGTACTTGCTAACTAAATCAAAATAGGGAGATTTTTCGTCGGCGGGTCGGGATTGGGTCACTAACAGCCGGTTTACTTTCGTGAGCCGGTTTTCTGTGGATTGCATGCTGGTCTCGTTCATTGAATCTCTTCTCTGTTCAACAGCTAATTTTCAGTTTTGGTATCCATACAGAGACCTGTCGATTGAAAACGGCTAACTTATCACTGCCCACTCATCATCATAGTGCGAAACGCAAACCGATGATAAGTGGAATCAATTCAACGATGCAAAGGTACGAAAATAAATATAGATTCTTAATAGGCTCTATACTCCGTATAGCAAAGTATAGCAGCATTAATCGCGCTATATAAAACCCAATCAGTGGTAGTAGCAACACATTTGGCAACCATATTACCATAGGTGCATTAAAGGCAATAATGGCTAGAAAAAGAGCCAAAACAGTAAAGAACAATAATGACGACTGTAGCAGTTTGAAGTAATGAACATGAATACTGTCTTGCAATTTATACAGCCCTCCCATAACTTCCAGCAAAACATATTTACCGATTAGGCTCAAAAAAGCCGCGCCACTTACCAAAAAAAACTCTCCAACTAACCAGCCAAAGTTCTGTCCACCAAGTAATAGTGTCCGCGAAGCAAATACATCGAGGTTACGGCTTTGTACGAATACGATCAGGTAGGCAATGAGAAAACTTAAGTTCAAGGTAAACAGTAAGTTTGTACCACTCAACGGCCTATTTATAAGAAACGATTCTTCCTGAGCCCGGAATGACACTAAGTCGCGCAGGCTGTAAAAACGCAAAAAAGCCCGGTGATAAAAGGTAAATAGATAAGCGTGGGTAGCCAGTAAAAATAAAATACATAGGCTAAGAAAGTTATCATAAATTGTGCGTGGGCGTGGCCGTACGCTTAGATTATCGTCTCCCAGAATAACCTGTTTTTGGGTAGTGGACTTGGGATAACCAATAAATAGTCGTTTATCGTCGAGTCCGGGAGCGCCATAAATAGTCAGGAAAATTTCTGGCTGGCGGTAAACCCTAAACAAACTATCAATGCTTAGTACCTGCCACTGATCGGCGCGGAGTTTGCGCTTGAGGGCCGCATTGATAAACAAATAGCCATCCCGCCGGGTGGAAACCAATAAGCTGTAATGCCGATTGCTTTCGAGATCAATGTAGGTGCTTAAGGCTGTTTGGTCGGCGTGTTGTTCAATAATGTATGGGATATAGGCTTTAGCGCCTTCATCATACACCTGAAAATCATCACGAAAGTCGTGGATGGGGTAATATCGGCCTTCTGGCCCTATGCCGCTGGCGCGGGGTTGGGCAGCAGCCGAAAAAAAAAAGAGTGAAAGAGTGAAACAGTGAAAGAGTGCGGTAAAACCGTAACTCCACGTCACCTTTTTCACTCTTTCACTCTTTCGCTCTTTCACTCTTTCGTTCCTTAATTTTTTCCTAGCGCCTTCAACATGGTGTCGCCAATCAGCGCGGGTGATTCAACCACATGGATACCACATTCGCGCATAATGGCCATTTTAGCAGCTGCCGTATCATCTGCTCCACCAACAATAGCTCCAGCATGACCCATTCGGCGACCTTTTGGTGCTGTCTGGCCCGCAATAAAGCCAACAACGGGTTTTCGATTACCATCAGCTTTAATCCAGCGCGCGGCTTCGGCTTCCATGCCCCCACCAATTTCACCAATCATAACGATTGCTTCCGTATCAGGATCATTCATAAGCAGTTCGACAGCCTGTTTGGTCGTCGTTCCAATAATTGGGTCACCACCGATACCGATGGCGGTGGATTGGCCCAGTCCTGCTTTAGTAAGCTGATCAACAGCCTCATAGGTTAGCGTTCCTGATTTAGAAACGATGCCAATAGTACCTTTTCTGAAGATAAAGCCGGGCATAATGCCTACTTTACACACCTCGGCAGTCATAACGCCGGGACAGTTGGGACCGATCAGCCGTACGTCTTTGCCATCAAGGTAGTTTTTCACGGCTACCATATCTGCCGTCGGGATACCTTCGGTGATACAAATGATAACCTTAATGTCAGCTTCGGCTGCTTCCATAATGGCATCAGCGGCAAAAGCTGGTGGCACAAAAATGATGGAAACATTGGCTCCGGCTTGGTCAACAGCCTGCTGAACGGTGTTGAATACGGGCCGGTCAAGGTGAGTCTGGCCACCTTTGCCAGGCGTTACGCCCCCAACAACGTTGGTGCCGTATTCAATCATCTGCTGGGCATGAAAACTGCCTTCCGTGCCAGTAAAGCCCTGGACGATAACTTTGGAGTCTTTGTTAACTAAAACACTCATGACGGTTTGTAAATCGTTGGCGATACGGTTAATTATATACAAAACAGACCGACGCGAGAAGAGAGTTTTCTTAAACAGTCACCTTTCTTTTTCTATTCGTCTGGCAGTCTTGCCTCTTTTAAAAAGTTGGGCAAAAGTAGCCGAAACTTCGTAAATTACGTGATGATTTTTTCGCATATCATTTCCGGCTCTATTCTGGCCGGGGCGGGCGTTGGGGTGTTCTGGCACTTTTTTGGACGCATTTCCCTCTATAATCGGCTTCTATGGGGTTTTTTTCTTTTGACCACTTCGGTGGCTGCCCTGATCGGCGTTCTCCAGTTTGCAGGGAATGAGTCGCTCGAACCGCTGCATCATTCTATCATTATACTATCTGATACTCTGGGTGTTGGGTGTCTTGTTGCAGCGACTTATGCACTCTTGAATCAGCGAACACTGTCGCTGATTTTCTTTATCACAACGGTGCTTTTTGGTTTATTTCTGTTCATTACCCTGTTGCTGCCTGAGGTACGAGTTTTCACACCAATAGTGCCATCATTGGGTATTTTAGTGCTCATGTTGCTGGCAGTTTTTTCGCTTCTTCAACGAAATAAACGAGGTCTCTGGGTAGTGTTGGCCGCCATGATGATGGGATTAGCGACGAAAGCAGATTCGTTCAGTAACCTCATGCATCCTACTGATTTCTATCATTACGCTACCACACTGGCTTTGTGGTTTTTCGGTAAAGCCGCAGATTGGCGTGTCGGGAAGAAACAAATAGACAAGAAGTAAGCCACCTGTTTAGGTTTAAGAAAAAGTTGGATAACTGGTTAACCAATTCCTTTATCAACCAGTTATCCAATCACTTTTTTCTTCAACTGTCAATTACTCAACGAACGTGAATTTATTGGAATTAACCCATGATCCAGTCGAAGCGGCCAGGGCGGCACGCTTAGTATATGTGAGCGACACAATGCCGGGTATTAGCCGCCAACGCAATCATGATCGTTTCAGTTACATCGATCAGCGGGGCAATGAAATAGATGATCCTGAGATATTAGCCCGTATTCGCAGTATGATTCTGCCACCCGCCTGGGAGAATGTCTGGATCAGTCCTAAAGTGAACAGCCACTTGCAGGCAACAGGTATTGACACGAAAAGTAGAAAGCAATATCGCTACCATGCGAAATGGAATTCCATTCGGAGCCAAACAAAATTCTTTCGAATGGTGGCTTTCGGCGAGGCTCTGCCTCTACTTCGGGCTCGGTTAGCTAAAGACCTCAAAACCCGTGAACTGTCTCGGGAGAAGGTGATTGCCATTGCCTTAGGGGTAATGGAACAAACCCTTATTCGGGTGGGAAATGCGGCTTATGAGAAGGAATACGGCTCTTATGGCCTGACAACGTTAAAAGACCGGCACGCAAAACTGGAAGGTAATGAGATGCAGTTTAGTTTTAAAGGCAAGAAGGGAATTTACCACAATATTACGCTTCATGACCGGCGATTATCTCGTTTGGTGAAGGCATGCCGAGATATTCCCGGTAAAGAATTATTTCAATATTTCGACGCAAACGGCGACCGTCACCCTATTGATTCTGGTATGGTGAATGGGTATCTGCACGAAACAATGGGTGAGGATTTTTCGGCAAAAGATTTTCGCACCTGGGCCGGGACGGTAAACGCGTTGCGACTTCTGGCAGAACTGGAACCCTGCGAAACGGAAAAAGAGTCGAAGAAAAACGTGAACACGGTTTTAGACGAAGTGTCTCATCAACTGGGTAATACCCGCACAGTTTGCCGAAAACATTATGTGCACCCGCAAATACTGGAAGCCTACGAGTGTCAGGATTTGAACCCGTACATCAAGCAAAAAGCCCGTTTCCGACAAACTAGTCCAAACGGGCTCGATGGTATCGAGAAATTACTACTGAAGTTTCTAAAAGATCAGGTAAAAACGACTATTAAATCAGTGAAGTGATTCGCTTTTCTTGGTCTCCGGTGCATTATCCTTACGAATTTTGATACCTCTCTTTGAGGCCCATTCTTCAGCTTTTGCCGTTGCAATGGAAATAGCCCGTTGCTCCTCGGTTCCATCGGCAAGTAGGGCGTTGGCAATATCAATGGCTTTGTTCCGAACCGGGGCCATAAAATTCTTCAACGAAACGGGATAATCTTTTTTAGTCCAGGGCATAACAGTTGAGCAGTAAACAGTTATCAATAAATTATCAGTCAAACAACTCTGTTTATTGATAACTGTTTACCGATTATTACCTAAGGGCCCAGCTCACGGGTAATGGTGCTGCTTAACCGCAATAGTTCAATTTCGGCGGCTTTAGCGTTATATTCAGCTTCAATCAGACGATTCTGTGCGTCGATAGCATTACTCTGCACATCCCGAAACTCAACGAACGTAGAATTCCCAATTCGGTAACGGTCATAGGCAATATCGACGTTTTGATTGGCCAACTGATTGTTCAAAACTTCAAGATTCAATAAATTCAGGTTGTTCAGGTACTGCGAATACGTTTGTTCCAAGGCCGTTTGTAACACAATACGCTGGTTGGATTCCTGATATTCGGCAATGACCGAATTAGCACGTGCGATCTGATTAAGGCGTTTCAGATTAAATCCATTAAAGATTGGAACCGAAGCTTGAAGGTTATATAAAAGGGTTGTGTTCTTAGCCGATTTAACACCAAACCCGTTCTGATTATCAATGGATGTGTAGTTATAACCACTCTGAAACGTTACGGTTGGCAGTTGCTGCGATTTGGTTAATTTAATGTTCAAATCAGCTATATGCCGATTCAGAACAGCCGATATTAACAATGGATTGTTACTCGCCAACGATTCTCTGAGTTGATCGAGGACCAGATTAGTTCGCGCAACCATTGTATCGCGCACGGCGAACTCAGTATTTGCGTCCCGGACCAGTAATTGATTCAAGCCAATTTTGGCAGCTTGTAAACTTTGGGTCTGACTCAGTAAAGCCGAACTATCTGTATTATAGTCTACCTGAGCACTCAGGAAATCGACTTTCGAGCGGGTGCCTACCTCATACGAATCCCGGGCCAGTTCAAGTCGGTCGCGCGAAATATCCAGTGCCTGGCGCAATGTTAGCAGATGTTGTACCTGCCGAACCACATTGTAATAGGCCGTAGCTACGTTGGCTAAGGTTTGCTCGACATTGGCCCGGGTTGTAACCTCGGCAATACGCGTTTGTTCATTAAGCTGGTCGTACAGGATGAACATACCAAGCCCATTGAAAAGTGTCCAGTTAAGATTGACACCAGCCACGGTATTAATGTTTAATACGCCACCCGCATTGGTTGGTGCCTGTGTCGAGAAGTAGTCTTGCTGTAAATTTTGCCGACTATTATTTTTGCTGAGGTTAGCGGTCAATACGGGCAAAAAACCGGCATTACCATACGTAGCATTGTAATGGGTAATCTGTTCCTGAGTACGGGCAATCCGAATTTGGTAGTTTTTCTCCAGCGCCATCGCGACGGCCTGCGGTAGGGTCACTATTTCACCCTGTTGCACGACATACGCATTTCGTTGGGCGCGTTGTAAAGGGTTTTTATAGGCTTGAGAAAAGACCGAAAGAGGAAGAAAGGTAAAGAGAATCCAACTGCTGAGCTTCATTGAGTTGATGTTAACAAGGACGATTAGGACAAAAATACGAGAATCTGCGATTCGCTGGTTGGCTTATTAACTTTCTCCTAAATTGCAGCTTTCCCAATCGTCCATCATGAAACGTCTTTTACTGCTATTTCCGGCTTTACTGACTCTATTATCGGGTTGTTCTTCCAAGAAGAAAGCCGATTTATTTGTCACCAACGCCCATGTCTATACCGCCGATTCGAGTTTTTCGGTAGCCGATGCTTTCGTAATTAAAGACGGAAAGTTTCTGGCCATTGGATCTGCAAAAACATTGGCCGACCAGTACGACGCCGACAGCACAGCCGATTTGGGCGGCCAATCGGTTTATCCTGGATTTTACGACCCCCACTCCCACTTTCTGGGGTTGGGGCAGGTTCTGAGCCAAGCTGATCTGGTGGGAGCTACATCCTACAACGAAGTTATTGATCGCCTGAAAACATTTTACCAAAAACATCCAGAGGTATTGTGGCTTACAGGGCGAGGGTGGGATCAAAATGATTGGGATGAAAAAACATTTCCAACCAAAGAGAAACTCGATGCAGCTTTCCCAAACGTACCGGTTGCCCTCATGCGGGTTGACGGTCATGCGTTGCTTGTAAATTCAAAAACGCTGCGACTGGCCCAGGTCACAGCGGGCTCAAAACTTCCCGGTGGAGAAGTGGTCTTAAAAAATGGTCAGCCGACAGGAGTTCTGGTGGATAACGCGATGCAACTCATTAGGCGGGTAATTCCCCAACCCGACCTGAACGATAAAGCCCAAATGCTGTTGGCCGCCCAGAAAGTTTGTGTAGCGCTGGGCCTGACAACCGTGTCAGATGCAGGCATTAGCCCCGATGAAATTAATTTAATTGACAGTCTGCAAAAAGCGAACAAGTTAAAAATTCGCGATTATGCGATGATTAGCCTTGGTGAACCAAACCTTAATTATTTCCTCAAACGTGGTCCTTTCCAAACCGATCGGCTTACGGTAAAAGCCTTTAAACTTTATGCAGATGGCGCTTTGGGCTCACGCGGTGCCTGCCTGCGACAACCTTATAGCGACCGCCCCGAAACAGGCGGCTTCCTGCTGCTGGGTCCGGCCGAACTGGAACGGGTAACGAAGTTGCTGTATGCCTCCAATTTTCAGGCCAATACACATTGTATCGGCGATTCGGCTAACCACCTCATGCTTGACCTTTATGGAAAATTATTAAAAGGGCATAACGACCGGCGCTGGCGCATCGAGCATGCACAGGTAGTATCACCGGACGATTTCGGGAAGTTTGGTCGCTATTCAGTTATTCCGTCGGTTCAGCCAACTCATGCCACGTCGGATATGTATTGGGCCACCGAACGGCTTGGGCCAATCCGGGTGAAAGGGGCGTATGCGTTCAAGGATCTGATGAAACAAAACAACTTGATTGCGTTTGGTAGCGACTTCCCCGTCGAAGCGGTTAATCCAATTTTCGGTTTTCACTCGGCCGTAGCCCGGCAGGACGCTAAAAATTTTCCGATGGGTGGTTATCAGATGGAAAATGCTGTTGATCGAAAATCAGCCTTGCTGGCCATGACGCGCTGGGCCGCTTATGCCTGCTTTGAGGATCACCTGCGCGGCAGTATTGCTCCCGGAAAACAAGCTGATTTCGTTGTTCTCGACCGTGATATTATGACTGTACCCAACTCACAGATTCGCCAGACAAAAGTGAAACAAACATGGATTGGCGGGGAAAGGGTGTATTAGTTAAGCTACCTCAAGTACTTGATACTGAAGATTATTGAACGTAACAGTATCACCTATTTTGTGTCCTGACAAGAGCGTACCAATGGGCGACGCAGATGAAATGGCAAAATAATCGGTTCCGTCGAGGGAGAGTTTTCCGGCACTGATACTAATGAAAAAAGCGCCCCGATTCGTACTTACTAAACTCCCCGGCTGAATAATTGCATACTTCTTTTCAACATTCAGCCGGGTCAGTTCCTGTTCCAGTTTCACCGCTTCGGCTAACAACTGTGCGTGCCGGTCGCGTTCGAGTTGCGCCATAGCCCGGCCCGTTTCGTATTTATCGCCCGCGCTGCTTTTCGACTCTTCGTTAGCCGATTCCTGAGCCGATTCCATAGCTTGTCGGGCGGTATCAATTCGTTTCTGCACGTATGCTTGACAAAGGGTCCAAAGAGCCGCTTTTGTTGGCTGGGTTATAGTTATCATACTGAAATAGTGGCACTGTCCAGGTTTATATCGGGTAAACTAACCACAATTTAGTAGCTGGCTTTTGTAAAAAATAAATCATCCGGAAAATGAAACACATTTTCCGGATGATCAATATGGCAGTTTTACTTCAATTAGAACTCATCTTCACCTGGATCTTTTGCTTTCTTTTTGGTCAAGCTCTACCGTAATTCAGTTATTGGACAAACATCCATATCGCCATAGTCCAGATTTTCGCCGGCCATGCCCCAAATAAACGTGTAGTTCGACGTGCCAGCACCAGAGTGGATCGACCAGTTGGGCGAAATAACCGCCTGCTCATTCTGCATCCAGATATGGCGGGTTTCCTGCGGCTCACCCATAAAATGACACACAGATTGCCCTTGAGGAATGTCGAAATAAAGGTACACTTCCATTCGTCGGTCGTGGGTGTGCGCCGGCATGGTATTCCAGACACTACCCGCTTTCAACTCGGTCATGCCCATTTGCAACTGGCAGGTTGGGAGTACACTATTCACCAGTAATTTATTAATTATCCGATGATTGGCGGTTTCCATGCTACCTAGCTCGACTACTTCGGCCTGCTCCCGCGACACTTTTCGGCTCGGATAGTTCCTGTGAGCCGGGGCCGAATTAAGATAAAACTTAGCCGGATCACTGGCATCATCTGACAGAAACTCGACCTGACGAGTACCCTGACCGATGTATAAAGCTTCTTTGCGAGCCAGTTCAAACGTTTCGCCGTCGGCGATCACCCGGCCCGTTCCTCCTACATTAATGACGCCTAATTCCCGTCGTTCCAGAAAATAGGCGGCTTTTAGATTTTCCGGCGTTTCTAATGTAATTGAGCCATTAACAGGCATGGCGCCACCCGTAAGGTAGCGGTCGAAAAACGAGAGCACCCAAGGGCACTGATCGGCAATAAACAGAGTTTCAATCAGAAAGTGCTGGCGTAGTTGGGCTGTGTCCATCGCCTTTACTTCGGTAGGCGAAGTAGCAAAACGGCTCTCAAAGGAAGCTGTACTCATTGGAGTTCTAAGATGTCAAGTGCGTTAAAGTGCAATAATGCAGGATTGTCGCCACAGAAGTCTCCTGTACTGGCAAGAAATTCAATTATTTTGAATCATTTTCATTGAAACCCGGGCTTGCAGTACATATTCATAATCGGTTTGGCCATACTCTGCTTATAAAAAACTATGCTTAGATAAATACAAAAACAACCTAGTCAACTAGCACGCGGGATACCATATTAATTGACCGTGTCAGACAAGTAAATCCTATATTTTTACAATAAAATCTGGCATTCATACTTTTCGGCAACGCTCCCGGTAACGTTTGCATAGAAAAAGTAAGGCAATTGTTTCTATATGTCCTTTATTATATTGAAACTTATAGAGTAGCTTGGTCAATGACATCAAGCTAAAGAATTACCTAATCCCAGAATAATACCTAATCTCCACTAGTTATGACTGCTAAACTTACTCCGGAACATATTAGTCGCCGTCAATCCTACGGGGGCACGGTTGATATGCATTCTAACCTATCGGCGCCACTTTATAAACTTCAGTTCAATCCGAAAGACAAAACCCCTAAGTATAAGCAAATTGTGCAGTCGGTCATCACCGATATTGAACGGGGCGTACTAAAGAATAATGAGCAATTGCCGTCGATCAGTGAGTTGAGCGTTGAATATTATCTGGCCCGCGATACCGTGGAGAAAGCGTACCGCGAACTTCGGGAATTGGGTTACATTACATCGGTGCAAGGAAAGGGGTATTATGTACAGGCGAGTACGAATACCAAGCTAAAAATCCTGCTCGTTTTCAATAAACTCAGCTCCTACAAGAAAATAATTTATTACGCTTTTCTTAAAGCACTCGGCGACAAAGCCACGGTTGACTTACAGATTCATCACTACAATGCGCGTCACTTTCAGGAGATAATTGAGAAGAATCTGGGTAAATACAATTACTATGTTGTCATGCCACACTTTACTCAGGATCTGGACAAAGCCGACTATATGAAGGTGCTCGAATCCATTCCTTCCAACGAGTTGGTGCTGCTCGACAAAGATGTATCGGAGTTGACGGGATCACCGCTAAGCGTCTATCAGAACTTTGATAAAGACATTTGCGAAGCGTTGGAAAACGCACAGGACTTGCTCATAAAGTACAATCGAATGGTACTTATTTTACCGAGTGACGGCAATTATCCGGTCGAAATAACCCATGGTTTTCGCTCATTCTGTATCAATTATAAAAAAGAGTTTAGTATCAAAGAAAACGCCCTCAACGAGACCCTTCAGGCAGGAACCACATATGTTGTAGTTGAAGAAACGGATTTGGCGGAACTGGTAAAGAAAGTACGCCAGTCGAATTATGCGTTAGGCCACGAAATCGGGATTATTTCATTTAACGAAACCACGCTCAAAGAGCTCCTGAATATTACGGTTATCACGACTGATTTCGAAGCGATGGGTTACACAGCGGCCTCATTACTGCTTGACAATAAGCGTATTAAAGTTAAGAATCCATTTTACATGATTCGGCGTCAGTCGCTATGATAGCTACTCACTTATTAAATCGTAAATGGCTCGGGTTACTTCGGTAATGGCACGCTCACGCACCGGACCGTTCTTTTGTTGAACGGTTTATTAAGACGTTAGACACCCCACCCGTTTATTTCTTTTGTGTAGGCATAGCAGCCGTCATCGTCATTTCAACGCTAGACCCGAACACCAGTTTTGCCACACCCACAGTAGTTCGGGCGGGGTAAGTACCCTCTTTGAAAAACTGTTTATAAACGGCATTCATCTTCGCAAAGTCATCCATGTTGCTCAAATAAACGGTTACGCTCACAACATCATCGAGGGAAGCCCCGCCATCTTCCAAAATAGTTTTTATGTTCTGGATGGTTTGGGCTGTTTCGGCTTCAACTCCACCCGGAACCAACTTGCTGGTTTGAGGATCGGTGCCCACTTGCCCGGATACAAACAGAAGGCCGTTGCTAATAACACCCAAGCTAAACGGGTAGGTCGAGGGAGTAGCCGCAGGTTTCCGGGGTTTAACGATCTGTTTGTGCTGAGCTACTACAGAAAAACTAGCGCCCAAAATGAGCAGGGAAATCAGGAAATATTTCATACCAATAATTTATTTAGTGAACTAATAATGTGAAAATTATAAAAACATAAAGAAGTTAATTGAAGGATTTTTCGCCCTTGTATATGCTTAAATAATTATGCAGAATTGAGTTAAATCTCCATCGTACGATGGCAATAAACGGTCTATTCTAATTCTGAGTGATTTCTTATTTCAGCAAAAAGTCCCGTAAAACTGTGTTGTATTCGTCTTTCGCGTTCAGATACGGGAAATGTCCTTTATTATGAAAAGTATGCACTTGAGCGGAGGTATAATATTGTTTCAGCTTCGTACGTAGATCGAGCGAAACGAGTGGGTCATTGTCCGATTCAAAAATGAGCAGTGGAGTCGTTGTCTGTTTCCCATCGATGGGTTGGAATTTATCAATCACGCAATAATATCGGGCAATAAACTGCGCTTTCGACATGCGTCCGTAGGTATTTTCGAGCAACTGGGCCTTCGCCAATGGGTTGTTTTCGGAAGCGGGCAACACCTGATCAAACAAATTTTGACGGACGCTATACATTACTAACCATTCCGGCGCCCACGACGCAATGACTATCTTATTTTTGTTTTTTTCTTCGAGAATATCATTCGTCGGAAACGTATTGCCCAGAACAGCTTTTTCAACCCGTTGCGGATACGTCGCTAATAAGTACTGCGTCAGGTAACCACCCAGCGAACTGCCTACCACAATTACGGAGTCTACTTTTTCTTTATCGAGAATAGCCACAATTCCTTTCCCCAGATCAGACAAATTATCAACAGGCGGATACGTAACGCTGATAACCCGGTAATTGCGGCTGAACTCATTCATTTGCTGCCACCAGAAATCATAACCGCCGGTCATACCATGCAGAAAGAGAATGGTTTTGGGACCGGTTCCCAACACCAGATAGGGCCAGTTATACCCTTGCGAGTTGATCGTCAGCGTTGGTAGTTGACGAAAGGCGGCTAAGCCATTAATCGGTACTTTATCGGTGCCATCATACAAGTCAATCGCATCTTTTTTAGGCGTTGGGAAGAGGCAAAAAAGGGCAATCAGGAGAATAGGAATTAACCAGAGGAAACGTTTTTTCATGAGTAACTTTGAGGAAAACCTGTATAGTTAAGGTGGGAAGTGCATAAAAATAAGCAGTTTAGGCGAATCTGTACGTGTTTACTCGCTTCATGCAACTTTTGTCTCGAAAAGTGCTATTGAATAATCCGAGCAACAAATAAGCCGCTTTTCAGTAGAGAATTTTTCTACTGAAAAGCGGCTTGTTCTATCAAAAGCTGATTGCGAAATTCGAGCTAAATTTCCGAATAGGCTGTTGGATGTAGCAAATAAATATCAGCCCGCAGGAAATTGTGAGCGTATTCGGGTAAAGCGTTCAATGTTTTCCAGCCCGGATCGGCGCTAAATGCTTTCCAGTGGGCGTCGCGCTCGGTTTTGTTCTCGAACGACGTCATGTACATCATGCTTGGCAATTTACCACCCGCTTTCACCTGTCCGCAGAATACCGTATTGAAACCCAGTCGGTTGAAAATTTCCAATTCGCCATTGTTGAACTGGCTGATTTTGTTTTCATGCAGTTTTTCAGTAGCCGCTTCGTAGAAACGGAGTTCATAAATACGCTCCGATACATCCGATTTCAATTTCGGCGCGACCAAAGCGGGCATTCTTGCGAAGGACTCCATCAAAACTGATTCGAATCCTTTGTAGACGGGATTATTATATTCAGCATTCAGGTAATCCTGCCCGGCCGATGCATATTGCTTATCCTTCGTCAGTGTTTCTGAAAGTGCCAGAAACTGGTCTACCGATTTGAACGGAATAAGAATGTACACTAATGAATCGGCTTCGGTGGCCGGTTTAAAAACACCTACTTTTCCAACGCCAGCGCGGTGTAGAGCGGGCAAGTAAGCTTGCTTGAGATACGTTTCCAGACGATCTTTCTGGCTGTTGTCTTTAAGGTGATAAATCTTAAGCTGGTAATATTCGCGCTTGGGCGCGAAGCTAAATGCCTGATTGACACCAATAAAGGCGAACAGGAGCCAAAGAATAAAGGTATTTCCGGTTTTACGATTACTAAACATGCTAAAAGAAAAAGTGGTTGTCTGGAATGAGAAAGCAATACCCTCCGCAAAACTCACAATGCAATCGTAAAGTTTTGTCTGACGGAGAGTTTCCTCCCCTACCGCGTCAGTCGATAAATGAACAGGGCCGCACGTTGAATCAGAACTGGAAATTCTTTTGTGTTCATCGTTTCTTCGATGCTGTGCGCGCCCTTTCCCGATGCGCCTAATCCATCCAGACAAGGCATGTATTGCGCGACAAACGACACATCACCTGCCCCGCGTGCGCCCGGATCATAGGCACTTACGGGGCCAAGTCCCATATCCTTACTGAGTTTGTCCACCTGCATCCGAAGGGCATCATTGCCGGCAGAAGGTTCCATACCCGGAATGCCATCGACAAACGAAATAGTGGCTTTAGTTAGAGGCAAGCTCTTATCAACGATTTCGCGCATTTTGGCGCGGGCAGTTTCTTTCTGGGCTTCGGTCAGAAAACGCAGGTCGCCTTTAACCAAAGCCGTTCCAGCAACAATATTCGTCTTGCCGATGGTTTCTGCTTTGGCCGTTTTCTCGTCGTAATGCACTTCAGAACCACCCACGATCAAACCGGGATTGAACGTCAGATATTGTTCCTGACCCAGCGTACGCCGGAATTCATTCAAAATGCGAACAGCCTCATAAATAGCACCGTAACCCAGATCACTAAAAATCCGGGATGAATGGCCGGTGCGGGCTTTTACATTGAGCGTCCAGCCGCTCGATCCCCGCCGACCTGTTGTAACACTAGATAATCCCTGCGCGGTTTCGAAGGCCAGCGCCACATCACATTTTTTAGCCCGTTCGATGAAATCCCGGCGACTTTCAGAACCGGCTGAACTCTCTTCGTCACCGGTGAAGTAGATGGTAATAGACGTATCGTCGAGCAGTTTCTGGGCATTCAGCGCTTTTAGGGCGGCAATAACGACCACGTCGCCCCCTTTCATATCAGCAACGCCCTGCCCCGATGCGGTCGAATCATTGACACGCGTGAAGGGGTCCATCGGCAGGCTTTTTTCAAAAACCGTGTCTAAATGGCCAATTAGGAAAAGTTTTTTCCCTTTCTTGCCCTGCCGGGTCGCTACCAGATGCCCCGCCCGGTTCAGTGAATCAGGCAGTGTTACCCACTCCGTTTTAAAGCCTAATTTATCGAATTCGTCCGACATCAGTTTCCCGACTGTCCGCACGCCTTCTTTATTGAGGGTGCCGCTGTTGATATTAACGACTTTTTCCAGAAAGGCTTCAGTTTCCGGCATTTGTTTTTTTACGGTGGCAATAACAGCCGTTTCGGGTTTCGATAGCGACTGGGCCGATGCACCATAACCGGCGATCAGAAAGATGAAGAAGAGCTGTTTCATGAATGATTTTAAGTGGGCTAACGGGCTAAAATAGAGAAATTTATTTGCCGATAATCTACGGAATCAGTATAGTCCAATTTTTCATAAGTTAGGCTCTACTACCAAGTCAATTAGATGCCCTTTGACTCTCCCTACCGAATAATAGTTTGCTATTCTGCTTATCTTCGGTCAAAAAATGGGTCTCAAATCGAATTGTCATTTATAGCTATACCCTTCATTAATACTCATGAAACAGATTTTCCTCCTTTTGCTCATCTGCTCCCTCACCATTACCAGCACATTCGCGCAAAAACCAGCCACGACCGGGAAATTGCTGCCTAAAGATGAAAAGCCATCGTCTCTTTCACGCTCATTAAATATTGACTCTCAAGCTGTTACCAACGGTCTGGTGACGATTAAAGGCCAACGGGTGCCATACAAAGCAACTGCTGGAACCATTCCTGTTTGGGATGAAGAAGGTAAACCCGTTGCCGGTGTCTTTTTCACCTACTTTGAACGGTCTGATGTTGCCGATCGGGCAGCACGGCCATTAGTCATTTCGTTTAATGGCGGCCCCGGTACGGCTTCCGTCTGGATGATGATTGGCTACACCGGTCCACGCATTCTGAAAGTTGACGACGAAGGCTTTCCAATCCAGCCTTACGGG